>JBCCAW010000016.1:0-24811 GCA_039814655.1 Myxococcota bacterium
ACGGGTTCGCCAGCGTCCGGGCCCAGGCCGCGGCGCCGCCGGCGAAGATCCAGCCGTTCAGCGCGAGGGCCGAGCCGACGAGCACGCCCACGTAGCCGCCGAGGCGCCGCCAGGAGGCGGGCTCGGCGGCCGGGAGTTCCGGCGCCGGGGAGGCTTCGGAGGCAGAGCCCGGCGCGTTCATGCGCGGGACACTAACCCTTCCTCAGGGGACGAAGGTGAGGTCGTCGTAAAAGAAGGTGCCGCCGCCGCCGTCCTCGCCGGAGCGGCCGAAGTCGAAGAAGACCGTGACCTGGTTGAACACGAAGGCCGGGTTCAGCATCGCGGTGCCCGTCGCTTCCATGGAGAAGTCGAAGGTGAGCGTCTCCCAGGTGTCGACGCCGGTGGTCATGGCCTCGGTCTCCACGGAGCGCGTGGGGTCCAGGGCCTCTTCGATCTTGAGGCGTACGGGGATGCCCGAGCGCGGCGAGCGCACGCGCAAGGTCACGCTCGTGGCCGTCGCCGTGAGCGGGATGACGGGGATGGACTCGTCCGGGCCCGTGAAGAAGGTCGTGCCCGCGGAGCCCTCGGCCGTGGCGGACTTCGTCACCTCGGCGACCATGTTGCCGGCGTCGTCCGGGTCCGTGACGACCATGGCGCCCGTGGTGCCTCCGAAGGGCGAGAACTGATAGGTCAGCGAGGCGTCATCGAAGGTGATGGGGAGCGTGCCCAGGGGCGTCGCCATGGGGCAGGCGGCGCCGTCGAACTCCGTGCCCAGGAAGCGCAGGTCGTCCATGAAGTAGGTGCGCGCTTCGCCCACGTCGGCGCCGGTGGCGCCGAAGTCGAAGAACACGGCGACCTTGTCGTAGGTCCTGCCGAAGTCGAGCGCGGGCGTGTCCATGGCGTTCGCCCTGAAGTCGAAGACCAGCACCTCCCAGGCGCCGGCGACGGTGGTGAAGGTGTCCGTTTCGACGGAGATCGCGCCCATCGCGCTGTTTTCGACCTTGAGGCGGACGGGGATGTCCGCCGCCGGCGACCAGACGCGCGCGGACATGGTCGTGGCCGTGGCGCTGAAGGGCAGCGGGGCGATGCCCTCGTCTTCGCAGCGGAACATGGTCGTGCCGGCGAAGAACGCGGCGTCGCTGGCCTTGGTCAGCGACAGCACCGTGTTGCTGGCGTCGTCCGGGTCCGCGGCGAGCACGGCCGTGGCCCCGGCGAAGCCCCGGAGCCCGGGTGTATCCTCGAAGTCGTGCACGAGCGTGCTCGGGCTGCGCGTGTCGAAGTCCTGCGCGGCCGTGACGGCCTCGGCGTTGGCGTTGCCGGCGAGGTCCTCGAAGGCGCCGGCGGCGACGCTGAGCATGAGCGTGCCCATGGCCTCGGCGGGCGGCGTCACCACGAGCGTGGCGGAGCCGTCGGCGCCGGGCGTGAAGGCGCCGGCGCTGCCGCCGACCACGGCCACGTCTTCGGCGGCCAGCGACGTGCCGATGTCTTCCGACGGCGTGAGCGTGAAGAGCACGTCTCCGGTGGCGACGCCGTCTGCGTCGTCGGTGATGGCGAGCGTGGGCGCGGTGGTGTCGCCCATGTCCTCGGGGCCGGCGTCGCCGTCGCCGGCGTCCATGCCCGCGTCCGTGCCGGAATCCGTGCCGGAATCCATGGCCAGGTCGATCATCCCGGCGTCGCCGGGGCCCGTATCCGGGTCCATCGCGCCGTCGTCGTCGCCGCACGCGCCGACCAGGAGGGCCAGGGGTACACAAAGCCAGAGCATCACGGTGGGCACGCGCATGGGGTCCTTTTCCGGACCCGCGGTGAGCACCGGCGGCGGTGACGAATCCAAAGGACCACGTATCACGAACGGTGACCCCGCACACCAGGGACCGGGCAAAGAGGGCCCCCGCGAGCGCCGCTCCGGGCTCTGCCGCGGCCGCCGAGAAGCGCTTCGCTCGCGCGCAGGCGGCGCGCAGGCGGCGCGCAGGCGGCGCGGAGGGCGAGCTGTTAGGTTCGCCTCGTGGCCTCCGCTCCTCGCCTCCCCTACGGCCGCGTGTTCTGGACCGTCGTCGTCGTGCAGCTCGTGCTGTGGCTGCTGCCGATGGGCATCGGGAGCCTCGTGCTCTACCCCTTCAGCCTGCTCGCCACCTGGGCGCACGAGCTGGGGCATGCGCTGGCGGCGCTGCTGGTCGGGGGCCGGCCTCGGTCCATCGAGCTCTTCTTCACGCTCAGCGGCCTGACCCAGAGCGGCGGCTACGAAGGCGCCGGGGCGCAGGCCGTGGTCTCCGCGGGCGGGCTGCTCGGCGCGCCGGTGGCGGGCTTCTTCATGCTCCTGGCGAGCGCGACGCCGCGCGGCGCCGTCCTGGCCCTCGGCGCGCTCACCGCGTCGCTGGCGCTCGCGCTGGTGCTGCTCATGACCAACGTGCAGGGGTGGATTCTCGGGAGCGCCGTGGTGCTCCTGCTGGGCCTCGGCACCTGGCGCCTCGACCTCGAGAAGCGCTTCATCTTCGCGCAGCTCATCGCGCTCCAGCTGCTCCTGAGCGTGTGGTCCAACTGGCGCTACCTCTTCGCGCAGACCGCCTACGTGTCCGGGCAGCAGCTGGGCTCGGACGTGGAGCAAATCGCCCAGGCGCTCGGCGGCAGCTACTGGATATGGGGCGTGCTCATCGGCGCCCTCGACCTGGGCCTCATCTACGGCGCCTACCGCTTCGTGCGCTGGCGCCTCCGCCGGGACGCAGGCGCGGCGGACCCGGCCACGCGCCGCGTCGCCTGAACCGCAGCGTCACCTGAACCGCCGCGTCGCCTGAACCGCCGCGCGTCGCTCAGCGCTGCTGGAAGGAGTCGACGCTCCAGCCGGTCCACCGCCGGCCGTCGAGCTCTTCGTAGGCAAAGTTCTGGCGGTCGAGGGAGGGGCTTCGCGCCAGGTACACGGCCCAAAAGCCACGGCGCGTGGTCAGGCGTTGGCCGCCGAGCGCGTCGAGGTCGGGCAGGCGCACCTCGCGCGTCTCCGGCGGCAGGTACCAGCGCGCGCGCCGGCCGTCGTCGAGGATGGCGAAAACGATCTGGAAGGTCGCGCCCTCCGGTGACTCCGCGTAGCTCCAGCGAAGCGCCCGGGGCTCACCCTCCGGCGCCAGCGTCGTGTCCGGCACGGCAAAGAAAGGCCCGAGCTCCAGCCGGTCCCCAGGGAGGCCGGTGGAGGCGAAGAGGACCGAGGCGGCGGCCTGGTCCGCGCCCTCGCGCACCCACTGCGCGTCCACGCGGTAGCGCGCGCCGTCCAGCGGGCCTTCGAGCGGCGGGAGCGGCCCGAGCGCCAAGGGCGCAAAGGCGCGGCTGCCCTCGAGCCGGTAGCTGCCGCCCTGGTCGAGCTCGATGAGCCCCTCGTCGCCCAGGTCGAGGTCGACGCGCACTTCGTAGCGGTTCAAACGCGCCGCCTCGTTGGCCACGGGCACTTCGCCCAGGGGCACCTCGAGGACCCGGTCCAGCGGGAGCACGCGCGTCAGATCGAGGCCCGCGAAGGCGAGCTCGCCGGAGCTCGTGCGCACGCCCCGGCGCACGGCGAGCGCATAGGGCGTGAACGGCTGCCCGTCGCTCTGCAGGCCCAGCACGGCGGCCAGGGCCGCGGAGTCCCGCGCCCGCATGGCAAAACCGAAGGCGTAGCCACTCGCCCCGAGCTCGGGTCTTCGTCCGCAGCCGCTCACGCTGGAGCTCACGCGGTCACACAGCAGGTCCTGGCTCTGCGGCAGCCGGTTGCAGCCGCGCGCCGGGGCCAGACAGGGGACCGAAGGCGTTAGGAAGGCGACGCGGACGCCCTCGCGTGCGGTGGGCGAAGGCACCCAGGGCGCCCAGGCCTCGGCGCTCGGCGGGTCGTCGCTCAGCACGAGCTCGCCGCTGACGGAAACGAGCCGGGCTTCTTCCGCTGGCGGGGCCGGCGGCGGCGTGGGGCAGCCCTCGGGGTCGAGCTGGATCGCTGGCACCGTCAGGTCCCGGGCGTCGAAGCCCACGAAGGTGGTCCGCTCGAAGCAGGGCCGGTCGAGGGTGAGCGTGACCGGGCCCACGAGCGCCAGGTCCGAGAGCACCGCCGTGCCTTCGGCGTCGGTCGCGCCCTGGAAGTCCGGCGCGGCCGGATCGTCGCCGACGGCCACGAGCACGCCCTCGACGGGGAGGCGCGTGGCCGCCTCGACCACCGTCACGGTCAGCGTGCCGGCGAGGGGTCCGCCGCTGGCCCCGCCCTCGGTGGGCCGCGCCGCGTCGTAGAAGGTAAAGGCGCTCGGCGCCGTCAGCGGCGACCCGGAGCCGGGCGTGAGCACCACGTCGACGACGCCGGCGGCCGCCGGGACCGTACGGCAGCGCAGCGAGTCCGGCCCGAGGCGGGTCACGTCTTCGCAGGGCGTCTCGCCGAGCCGCAGCGACGCCCCATCGTCGAAGCTGAGGCCATCCACGCGCAGCGTCACGAAGGTGCCGCCGGCCGTGGGAGCCCGAGCGGGTTGGAGGTCGATCGGCTCCACCACGAAGGGCAGGCGCGCGCTCACGCTGCCATCGCGCAGCTCGACCTCGAGGGGCCCCGGCGCCGCGGCGGGGGTGACGGTCGTAAGCGTGGCGTCGTCGACCACCTCGAAGTCCAGGGGAGCGTCGCCGAAGCGGAGCGCCGCACCCGCGCTGAGCGATTGGAAGCCGCGGCCCCGGAGCGTCAGCAGCGTGCCGCCGGCAAAGCTGCCGCGCGATGGCGCCAGACCCTCGAGCGCGAAGGGCGGCGGCGGTGGGCCGAGGTCGGCGTCGGCGTCGGCGTCGAGCGCGCCATCCGGGGCCGTCCCGAGGTCCGTCTCTGCGTCGCTCGGGTCCGAAGCGCCCGCGCAGGCGACGGAGCCCGCGAGCAAGAAGAAGAAGAGAAAACGAAGTGAAGTAGGCAAGGTAAGTAGCCGGATCATACGCAGGGGCAGACCGACCGCACAGTCACTACCGCGCAGCCCCTACCGCAAGGCCCTCGCCGTGGACGGGCGTGGTGTGGCCGCGATGCGCACGCGGGTAGACTGGGCCGATGACCGACGCCCGTCGCCACGACGAGGATCTCCGCGCCGTGACCGAGCTCGTGGTGGAGGCCGTGCTCGGCGTGACCACCATCGCCGAGGACATGCACCGCACCATCGGGTCCGGGCCGGCGGCGCTCGGCGCGCCGCTCGCGAGGCCGGCGGACCTCGTGACCCGCGTGAGTTACGGCGCCGTGAAGAAGGTGACCGGGCTCGTGGGCGCCACGCTGGACCGCGCCCTCGCCACCTTTGGCCGCGTGCTCGGACAGAGCACGCCCGGGCCCGAGCGCGAGGCGCTTCTCGCTGCGCTCAATGGCGTGCTCGGTGACCAGCTGGCCGCACGGGAAAGCGCGCTGGCGCTGCCCCTGCGCTTTCGCCGGCGCGGCGGGACGTCGCTCGACCCGGCGTCGCTCGCGGGTCCCCTCGGCCCACGGCTGCTGCTGCTCGTGCACGGCAGCTGCATGAACGACCGCCAGTGGCGCCGCGCGGACCACGACCACGGGGAGATGATGGAGGCGGCGGGATGGACGCCGGTTTACGTGTCCTACAACTCCGGCCGGCACGTGGGCGACAACGGCGAGGAGCTGGCGGCGGCGCTCGAGAAGCTCGTCGCGGCGTGGCCCGTGCCGCTGACGGATCTGGCCTTCCTCGCGCACAGCATGGGCGGCCTCGTGTCGCGGAGCGCGTGCCACGCGGCGGAGGCGGCGGGCTATGCGTGGCGGGCGAAGCTGCGCTCCATGGTCTTCCTCGGAACGCCGCACCACGGCGCGCCCCTCGAGAAGGGCGGCAACGGACTCGACGTGTTGCTGGGTCTTCAGCCGGTGACGGCGCCGCTCGCGCGGCTCGGCAAGATCCGCAGCGCGGGCGTGACGGACCTTCGCTTCGGGCGCGTGCTCACGAGCGAGGCGCGCGGACGCTTCGAGCCGGGGCCGGACGACCGCGTCCCGGTGCCTTTGCCGAAGGACGTGCGCTGCGGCGCCGTCGCCGGGCGGCTCGGCGCGGCCAAGGCGGGCGCGACCCGGCTGAGCGAGCTCCGCGGCGACGGGCTGGTTCCGGTCCGGAGCGCCCTCGGGCAGCACGAGAACCCGGCCTTCGACCTCGCGATGAGCGAGCGAGCCACGCTCGAGGGCCTGGACCACCTGGCCCTGCTCTCGGACCCGGCGGTGGCGGAGACCGTGCGCCGCTCGCTAGTGTCCTGAGAGCTCCGGCCGCCGGAGAAGCGTGCGCAAGGCGCTCCTGAGCGCGCCGGCGTGGGTCCGTACGCGAACGCGCTATAGAGGCGAGCGTGGGGGACCGTTTCGACGTCCGGCTGGAGGGCCACCCGATCGTGCGCATCTGCTTCCCGGAGCAGGTGACGAAGGCGAACATCGACGACTTTCTGGAGCGGTTCGAGGTGCTCCGCGGAAGGGGCGCCTTTGGCACGCTGACCTATCTCGACGCGCTCGAGGTCACGGGGGTCACGGCCGAGCTGCGGCGCTACTTCGCGGCGTCGGTAGAGGCGAAGGTGGCCAGCGGTCTCGAGCTCGTGGGCGAGGCCGTCGTCTCCACCCGCCGGGCCCTGCGCCCCATCATCACGGGCTACGGCTGGCTGCGTAGCGCGAGCCGGCCCATGCGCGCCTTCAAGGCGGAGGCCGAGGCCGAGGCCTGGCTCCGCACGCTGCTGTAGCGGCGCGCCCCGCTTGACGGCGCTTGTGCGGTAGGCTTGCGCATGACCACCGCTCGGCTGGCTCTCGCCTTTCTCGTTCTTGCGGCCGGCTGCGGAGACGACGCGGCGCCGGGGGCCGGGGACCTGGGCGGCATGGTGCAGCTCGATGGCGGCATGGACGGCGGTCTCGATGGCGGCGGCAACGACGCGGACGCGGGCCGCGACCTGGGACCGGAGCTCGACGCGGGCGGGCCGGCGGCGCTTCCCGTGCTCTACCTCGGCCGCCACGACGCCGCGGACCCGTCGGCGGTGCGTTTCTCGTGGCCGGGCAGCGGCTTCGCGTTTCGGTTCCGGGGGACGGGCGCGAGCGTTCGCATGCGCGGCGGCAGCTTCTTCACCGTGGTCCTCGATGGCGAGGAGCGGGCCGAAGCGCTCGACGTCCGCGGACCCCAGGGCATCTACGCCATCGTCCAGGGACTGCCGCGGGCGGAGCACACGCTCGAGCTCTTCCGGCGCACGGAGGCTTCGAACGGCGTGACGACCGTGACCGCCGTGAGCGTGGAAGGCGAGCCGCTCCCGGCGCCGGACCGGCCCGAGCGCCAGCTCGAGCTCATCGGCGACTCGTGGCTCACGGCTCCCGGCGTGGACGCGCCGCCGGGCGACTGCTCCGGTGCCGTCGAGAACCACTTCCGCACCTGGGGCGCGCTGGCGGCGCGGACCTTGGGCGCCGAGCTCTCCACCGTGGCCGTGGGCGGGAGCGCCGTGCTCGGCGACCTGGCGCTAGCGCCGCTCTACGACCGCGTCCTCCGCGGCGAGGCCGGGAGCGAGGGCACCATCCAGCCGGCGGACGTGGCCTTCGTGTCCCTCGGCGCCAACGACCTCGCCGAGGGCGCGCTGCCGGAAGGCTTCGTCGAAGGCTACGCCGCGCTCCTGGCGCAGGTTCGCGCGCAGCACCCCGGCGCGCTCATCGCCTGCGTTTACCCGGAGCTCGAGGGCCCGGACACGGCGACCATCCGCACGGCCACCGACGCGGCCATCGCCCTGCGCTCCGCGGCCGGCGACACGCGGGTGATGGGGGCGGACATCGAAATCCCGGCGCTCATCGATCTGTCCTGCGACGAGTACCACCCGGGGCCCATGAGCTACGCGGCGATGGCGGAGAACGCGGTGGCGTTCTTGCGCGACGAGATGGGCTGGTGAGCGCCGCGCGCCATGCGGGGAGCCACGGCCTGCGGAGCTGATTCCCGGGACCGGGCAAGGGTCACGTCATTCACCCGGATCGGCGGCTTGGGATCCACTGCTATCGTGCCGACGTGGCCAAAACGGGTTCTGAGTCCCTTCGCGACGTAGGTCCGGACGCGGCGCGGCAAGCCGAACCTCCTTTCAGGCTGCGGGGAGCCACAGGTCGCTTAGCGTGAGCGGCACGTCGGCAAAGGGCTCGGCGCGGCACTCCTCGGCGCCTTCGTGGGTGGAGGCGAGGGACCAGCGACCGCCGCTCCACGCGAAGACTTCGAGCGTGTGGGCGAGGGGGTCGAGGAGCCACGCGTGCTGCACGCCGGCGGCGCCGTACTTGGGCAGCTTCTTCACGCGGTCCTTGCCCATCGTGCCGGGCGACAGCACCTCGCAGACCCAGGCCGGCACCTCCGAATAGTGGGCCTCGGTGAGGTCGAAGGCGGGGACCTCGTCCCGTAGCCAGCCGGCGAGGTCCGGCACCAGCACGTCGCCGCGTAGATGCAGCTCGGGCGCGTCGTGAATCCACCACCCGCCGGGCCCGCCCCGGCCAAGTTGAAAAGGCGGGCCGAGCAACATGCCGAGCACGGACGCGGCGGTGGTGTGCGGCTGGGCCGGTCGCGGCTGGAGGTAGAGATCGCCATCGATGAGCTCGGCCACCTGGTGCTCGGGCGCGTCGAGCACGTCCTGGTAGGTCGCAGCGCGTCGGAAGGGCGCGGTCACCGAGAGCATCGTAGCAGTGGGGTAGCCGGAGCCTGTGACACGGGCGCGGAGTCTCGGCGTGATCCTCGGCCCCTTCGACGTGGATGGCGAAGGCCCCGGTGGTTGGTGGACGTTCCGCGCGCCGGAGCCGTACCTCGAGGCCGTCGGCTGGCCGGTGCTTCCGCTACGTCCGCATCGGCGAGGACGTCGCGCGCCTCGTCGCGACCCTGCGCGCGGCCTCGAGGCCGACCCCGACATCACCCTCGTCGGCGAGACCTCGGAGATCGGCTGAGATGTTCGGGGGAGCGGATGCGAAGGCGGGGGGCGCCGAAGGCCTCGAGAGCGCCGTAGGCTGGCCCCTCGCATGGAGTCCATGCTCCCGGGAGAGGAGGAACGAGAGACGGGTACGGGTTCGAGGGACCACGTAGTCTGTACCTATGCCGCGGACACAGTTTAGCCCGCCCGGGTTTGCGTCTGGATGCAGCGCAGGGGCTGCGTTCTTGATGCTTCTCGCCACCGGCTGCGTAGACGCGGACCCTCCGGAGGCCTGTCCCGGGACGGGCGACCGGGCGTGGGCCGATTTCGTGGCCGCCGACACGGACGTGCCGGTCGAGGACCGGCCCGGGCTGATGGTGCTCGACCTCATCGCGGGGGCGGACGAACAGCTCGATCAGCGCCGGTCCGAAGTCGCCGCACTTTGCGCCAACGGGTTCACCCAGCTTGCCTTCGCGCTGTCCTTCGCCGAGGTGATCGAGCTCCCGGAGCCCTCGCCGGAGCGGCGCACCTGTGACGAGTACCTCGAGCTCCTGGCGACTCTCTTCGACGCCTACGCCGACGATCCGCGTGTTCCGCCGCTTCGGACCATGCGGCTGGGGCCCTCCTGCGCCGGCCCCCTCGAGTCGTACCTGCGTGATGCGGTCTACTGCATGGACTCGACCGATGTGCTCGACGCCGATGCCGTCACCTGCAGTGGGACTCAACGGGCGTGCATGGCCCCGTGGCTCGCCACGGAAGCCTGCCTGGAGTGCACGGGGGAATGGAGCACGGCGGGCGTGTCCGAGCGGTGCCAGCGCGTGCTGCTGGCGCGCAACGGAGTCCGGACGACGTGCGATGGAGGCCAGCTCACGATTTTCAACGAAGAGGATGCCGGACCGCGCCTCGAGCAACCGCTGGTGACCCTTCGCGGTGGCTACCCGGGAGTAGCGGCGGCGGAAGCCCGGCTCGAGCGAACGATCGCGCGGTTCACGCCGCTCGTCGGCGAGGTCGAAGCCGAGCTGGCAGGCACGCGGGTCACCGAGTGCGGCCCGCCGGCGGAGGCCACGCACGCATCGACCGTGAGCGAGCTGACCCGGCTGCTCGGGGTGGTTCGGCCGGTGCGTCAAGCCATCGACGACGGGGTGAACCGACTGTCGAGATGAGGGGAGAAGTCGTGATGAGCGGAGGAGCAGGGGGACTGCGAGTTGCCGTGATGAGCCTGCTCGTGGGCTGCGGGCAGAGCGTCGTGAGTGCGCCCGTGCCTTCGGACGGGGTGGCCGACGTCGTCGAGGGGTCGAGGCTTCGGGCGCTCCGCTGGGTTCCCGAGGACGGGGCCATCGTCACGGTGCCGGGCAGCTTCGAGGATAGCGGCTTCGACGGGGCCCGCTGCTCGCTTTCGGCGCGGCTTCAAGGGCCGGAGGCCCGCTGCTTTCCGGGCGGGTTCGTCTTTCTCGGGCCGGCCTACGAGGACGCGGCGTGCACCCAGAGCGTCGTGCCGGCGGACCTCTGCGCGGGGGTGATCGTGGCCGAGCGCGTGACCGGCGTCGTCGCGGAAGAAGACGTGCTCCGCGCCTACCGGCCCACGGCGGAACCGTCGGCCGGGCCGGCCCGCTTTCGCGTCGAGTTTACGCGAGGTCTCGCCACTTCCGGAACGTGCGGCCCGTTGGCCGACGCGGAGGCGAGCGATTTCTACGCGTGGACGAGTGGTGCGCTCGTGCGGGCGGAGCGGCTCGACGAGGGCGCGATGGTGGCGCTCGTGGAGGAGAGCATCGACGACCTTGGCGACGGCCTCGAGGAGGTGTTCCAGCGCTTCGAGGACGGAACCGTCGCACGCTTCCTCCGACCCCAAACCGACTGCACCGCCCGGTCCGAGGACGGCGTGCTGCGCTGCGCGTCCGGCGAGTCGGGCGGGCAGGGACCCGTGCTGCGCCGGGTGGCCGAGGGCGAGGGACGGCTGCAGGTGGTGCGCCTCGTCGATGAGGCCGGGCGCGTCTGGCCCGTCGCGTCGGGTGACCGGAGCGTTCCCCTGGGGATTCAGGGGCCTCTCCTGGACGCCTTCGCCCCCACGTACAGAGACACTCGTCTCGGCATCGACTGCCTTCCCGAACGCACCGTGGCAGGGGTCCTCTGCCTTCCGCTCACGACCGTCGAGCTCGAAGCCCCGGGCGACAGCCGCTACTACCTGGACGCGGAGTGCAGCGAGCCGCTGGCGTCGGCTTCGGGCGAGACGGCGGCGACGGTCACGCACGCCGCGCGCCGACGGGCGCCCGAGCCCTGCGAGCGCCGCGCTCCCGTCGAGCGAGTGGAGCGGCTGGGCGCACCGCTCGCCCTGGACACGCCGCTCTACGCGGAACGCGACGGAGGGTGCGAGCTCGCCGACCGCGTGACCGCGACGCGTTTGGCGTGGCGCCTTCCGGGCGAGGTCGAGGACTTGTCCGGCTACGCGGGGTTTCGCGAGACACCGATCGACGAGTGACGCGGCGGGACTCGACGGGCGTGGGCTCCTCGCGGTGGACAAGGGGCGCGGCCGACCTCGACGTCTTGCCCCGCGCCATCGAGGCCGTCAGCCGCGATGCGCTGCGCGAAGCGGCACAGGCCGGCGTCGAAGAGAGCCTCGAGGCGCTCCGGAGCGCGCAGGAGCATGAGGCCGTGAACGCCGAGCGCGACGAACCCGAAGAGCGCCACCGCTTCACGAAGCGCCCGCCCCGGAAAGACGCGCCCCGGCTCATCGTGAAAGGTGACCGCCGCCGAGGTCGGCCGAGCCCATGGGCGACGGTCCCGCCGGACCCCGAGGACCCGCCCGACCCAGGCTGCTGAGCGCATCGGGCGGCCGAGGGCCCTTCCGAGCTCGGAACGGACCGAGCCTGTGGGGTCGTGCGGCTGCCGTACGAGTTCGGGCACGCAGGGTCGGTGGTCGGGGCGATCTGCGAACGCCGAGGACGTCGAAAGAGGCGACGTTGGCGGGGTCGGGAGTGCGAAGCGCGCATTCCGGACGCGGAACGCCGCCCGGCTGGCGCCCGGTGAAACCGTACCCAGGACCGATTCGCTTCCGTGACGCCGCGCAAGGAAGCCATCGACCGCGCCCACGTGGCCCCCCGGGGTACGCATCGCGGGTGATGGCGGCGACGGTCGCGTTCGCCGCGTGGCATCGTGGGGCCGGACATGCCGAAGCTGAACCCCACGCCCTTCATCACGCGGCTGCGCCCGGAGGCCCTGGTGCCATCGGTCGCTTCGTCGGGGGAGCGGCTGGGCGCTCAGTTCGACGTGTCGCGCGCGGCGGGCTTCGAGAAGCTGCGGGTGTCCTTCGACCGGGTGCCGCCGGGCGCGCGGCAGTCGCTACCCCACGCGCACAGTACGCGCGAAGAGCTGCTCTACGTGCTGAAGGGGTCCGGGACGCTGGTCGCCGGGGAGGAGTCCTGGCCCGTGGAGGCGGGCGACCTCGTCTGCCTTCGGCCCGGGGACGACGCGCTGCACACGCTCGTGAACCGCAGCGAGGAGGACCTCGACCTGCTCATCGTTTCCTCGGAGGACGGGCTGGACGAGGTGCGTTTCGGCCCGCGTTGACGGGGGCGTTGAACTCCCAACGGGCGATTCGAGGCTGGCCAGCAGCTTCTCTGCAACGCTCCGTTCCGGCCCGCGCTCGAGGATGCGCCGAGCGCTACACCGACCAGCCCGCCAGACTGACGAGCTGCTCCGACGCGCGGGGCCGGGCTAGGCGAAGACGTGGGCGAGCTCGTCGGCGTTCACGCCGTCGCGGATGCCGCGAATGCGGGCGTACGCGACGCCGGCGAGGAGACCGAAGGCGATGAGCCGGACGATCTCGAGTACGACGCCGAGCACCGTGCCGAAGAGCTGGGCGCCGACGAAGGGCATCACGAGCGTGCCCGTCGCCGCGTCCATTTCTGGCTGCGGGGTGACGAGGTTGTTCACGACGGCGACGGCCAACCACGCCACCCAGAGCACCAGCATCACGAGGAAGATGGCGAGCCGGTTCCCCTTGGTGAGCCGCGCCGAGCGCGCGAGCGCTGCGAAGGGGTTTGCGTTCTCGGTCATCACGACCACGGCTGCCAGGCTAAGGAGGACGGAGAAGAAGAACCCCGGCAGGACGCAGCACATCAGGCCGAGCACCATGGCGAGGGCCTGAAGGAAGCCCACGAGCACCAGGAGATGGAGCTTGTCGAAGGCCGCGCCCAGCGCGGGACCGAAGGCCGGCTGGCGGCCGGCGAGGCTCTCGATGGCGAGGTAGGCAAAGCAGCCGCTCCCCACGGCCTGAAAAACCGTGGTCACCATACCGACGAGACCGCCGTAGAATATGAGGTCGAAGCCAAAGCCGATTGCCTGGAGTGGCGATGGGTTCTCCGCCTGGAACTGGGGGAGCATCTCGAGCATTTCGCGCTGCCAGACGAGCGCCGCGATGCCCATGGCGAGAGTCGGGAGGGAGAAGACGAAGCCGGTCGCGAGGCTCGCGCTGCGGTTCTTCCGGAAGAGCTCGACGGTGGTGCGCAAGAGGTCATCCACCTGAAGGTTGCGGGCACCAGGCCGGCCTCCCCCACCGGACCCGCCGGGTTCGCTCGGCTGCCCGTGTCCCGGGTGCACCCGAGCGGCGGCTGGCGGCGTCGCGACCGCATAGCCCGGGACCGGACCCGGAGCGGGTGCCCGCCCCGGCGTTCCCGGTAGGGCCTCCGAGGACGGGATCGGACCCTCGGGGCCACCCTTGGAAGCGTCGTCGCCAAACTCGGCCATGCTACGTCGCGCCGCTGGTCGCGCGGGCTCAACTCCCGCCGTCCGCGTCGTGGGCGCTGGATAGCACAGCGGACGCGGGACCGGCGCGCTTTGATGACCCGGCTCAGCGGCGACGCGCGCGGCGCACGGCACGTCTCCTTTGGGGCGCCGCTAGTGGCTCAGAAGACGCTCGGCCGCCGCCACGTCACGCGGAGCACGCGGCGGGCGCGAAAGAGCGCCAGGGACGCCAGACCGCCCCACACCGCGCAGACGAGGGTGGTAAGGCCAGTTGCTGCTTTGGTGTGCTGGTCGACGAGCATGGCCAGCGTCAGAAGGAGGAGCGCCGCAGCGTGTATCCCCACCACGGCCCGCCAGCGCCGGGGCCAGACCGCCACGAGCAACGCCGGCAGGGCATAGGCTGCAGCGGTCGGGTAGAGGCCTTCACTCAGCCGACCGTGCCCCGGCGCCAGCACGTGATGGGCCACTTCGCCGATGGCCAGCGCCGCGACGATCCAGCGGGCCGAGCCGACCCTGCGGGCGCCCAGCGCGACCAGGGTGGCGCCGAGGGCCAGCGCAGCCGAGAGCCACGGCAGCGTGCCGACCGCGAACAGGATGCCCGGCGGGATCCAAACGTGCCCCCGGAAGCCCGGCTCGGGCTCGAGGTGCCCGGCGTCCAAGAGCCCGCGCGTCACCACGACCCCGGCCGCGAGCATGCTCATGGCGAGCGCCGACGCGGCCATGATGCCGAGCCCGAGCTCCGTTCGCTTCAGCGCGTTCAGGTCACGCATGGAACCGCAGCCTAGAGCCCTGACCAAGGAACGGCATCAGGTGAGTTCGAGGTCTGGGTACGTGCGATGGTGCGTCCGCGAACCGGGGAGATGCCGGAGCATCTTCGAGCGTGAGCGGAGGGTGCGAGGGTGCGTGCTAACTCGGGCCGCTGTGGCGCTGGAAGGCGGAGCGGCGGGGCGCGCTTCGACGGGTCGCCCCCTTGAACGCCGCCCGGCGCGTCCCCGGCGCCTTTGATCGGGGAACGTCGACGGTTCAGAGCGCAGCGCGCCGCTCGCAACTGGTTCCGCCGGCGGCCGAGCAGTCGCCATGCCTCGAACCCCGCGAATCGCGCGCCGAGCTCGTGCGCGCACGACGACACGAGAAGCTCCCGCTACGCAGGAGGCGCAGCGCACGGCGACTCCAGCGGATGCCGACGGCGCCATTCGGAGCGTGGATGGCATGACCCGGCGGAACGCGAGTAGCTTGAGGGCAGCGCCCCGCCGGCGACCCGAACGCATCGCGCAAGCCCGCATTCCAAGCCCGCGCAATCGACGCGAGGTCGGGGTGTACGTGCGTTCCTTTCATTTCGCGGAGTCCTTTGGCCTTGGCTTTGGCGGCGACGACCGTGGCTTTTCGACCGACCCTGCGCTGACCGCCCGAGTTCGCACGGGTGTCGTACTGCGCCGGACGGCGGGCGGACTCTCCATCGTGCGAGCGGGATCGCGCTCCGATGAGTCCCATCACCCGCTGCTTGGCGCGCAACGCGGCTACCCGAACGCAACGGCCGAAGCACGTAGCCGCGGCCAGGGCGTCACGCGCCTCTCCCTCGACTACGAGGGCGGCGTGCCACTGCTCCCCGTTGCCCCGGACATCGACGTGAGGGCATCCATCGACCTACGCGAGCTGGACGGTCGCCTCGAAGTGAGAGCCACGCTCCGGGGAGACCAGTTTCCGAACGTCGAGGCATTCCTCCGCGACCATCGCGGCAACGCCGTCTTCCTCGGCGTGCACGTGCTTCGTCTGCGGCAGTTCGCACCCTTCGCCCTGGCCGGCGACGGTCGACTTCCCATGGTGGACGTGGCGTTGACGGTGTTGCGCGGTCCCGACGGTGCGTTTGCGGGCGTCGAGTTCAACGGCGCCAGCTACACCATCGAGGAGTGGAACGCCCACTTCGAAGAGGCGCCGCCGCAGGTGGGGGCGGCGCTCTTGGATGATGCTCAGGACGAGCCCCTTCCTGCCCCCGTGAGCTCACCTCGCGATGACGACTGACGACGCGATCTCGGCGCCTGTGCTCGCGGCGCTCATCGTCCTGCTGTCGATGGGCCCGCTCGCGCTCCTCTGGGCGCTGCCTGCCGCCCCCCTCGCTGTGCCGTGCCTTCCCGCGCTCGTGCTGGCCGTGGCGTCCTTGGTGTTCCGCCGGTGGCGAGGCTGGTCGGACGGCGCGCTTCGCTACGTGCTCTTCGCGGCGGCGTGGAGCGTGATGCTGGCCGCCTTCGTCGTCGTGCTGGCGGTACTCCGAGCGCAGTAGACGTCGACGGCAGAGCGCTAGGCCCTCGTGACCGGCTCGTTCTCCACCGTCGATGCGTCGAGCTACAGGCCACGTGGCCACCGGACGAGGCCGGGCGGCGGCTGCTAAGCTGGGCGCGTGAGCGAGCCGGCGCGGAAAGCGGCGACCTACGAGGATGTCCTCGCGGCGCCGAGCCACATGGTGGCGGAGATTCTCGGAGGCGAGCTCGTGCTCACGCCCCGGCCGGGACCTCGCCACGCGCGCACGGGCTCGAAGCTCGGCGTGAGCCTCGGCCCCTTCGACGTCGACGGAGAAGGCCCCGGCGGCTGGTGGATCCTCGACGAGCCGGAGCTGCACCTGGAGGCCGTCGGCCGGCCGGTGGTACCCGACCTCGCGGGCTGGCGCGTCGAGCGGCTGCCGGAGCTTCCCGACACGGCCTACTTCACCCTCGCGCCGGATTGGATCTGCGAGGTGATCTCGCCCGGGACGGAAGCCGTCGACCGCGCGGAGAAGATGCCGCTCTACGCGGCGAGCGGCGTGAAGCACGCCTGGCTGGTGGACCCCGTGGTCGAGACCTTGGAAGTGTTCCGCCTCGAGGACGCCCGTTGGTCGCTCGTGACGACGCTTCGAGGCGCGGCGACGGCGCACGTGGAACCCTTCGACGCGCTCCCGCTCGCGCTGGGGCCGCTCTGGCGCCGCAAGGCGTAGACCGGAGCGCCAACCGCCAACACAGTTGCCGGCCACGTGGCCACCGGGAACTTAGCGAGCCGGGCGCTAGGCGCTGCCTAAGTGGAGCACGTCCCGAATTCGATGTTCGAGGTCGCTCTAGGGAACCGCTTTCACGTTACCTGCTTCGAGCTCCTCGAGTCGATTGCGGACAGCGTCGGTCCACTCCTTGCTGAGCTCGACGGCGGGTTCGAGGCTGGCAAGCAGCCGCTGCGCGACGTCGCGGCGTTCGGCATCGGGGAGCGCGAGCGCATCAGCGAGCACCTTCTCGGCCGGCTTTGGTCATACACGCAGCATATCGGTAGGTGTGACACTCGTCCGCCGGACGGTCCGGAACCCCACCGGCATGGCCTGGGAGCCGATCACGACGATGTCGTCGTCCTTGCTGATCGTCGCCGCCGCACGGATGAGGTGCTCGAGGTCCTCACGCTTCACGCAGGGCTCCGGCTCGTCGCGCGGATGACCGCCCACCGCTCGGCGGGTGTGAGCGCGCCGGCGAAGGGGCTGGCGGACCGCAACGCCTGCATCTCGTCGTCGTCGCGCACGAGAGCGGCCCGAAGGTCCGGAAGCGGAGCGCTCAGGAGCCGGCTCCAGGCGGCAGCATAGCGGCGTCCTTCGGTGCACCAGCCGCGGACGCGCGCGGCCGCCTTCTCCACCAGCGCGGAGTCGAGCTTCTCGGCGACCGCCGCGTGCAGCGCGAGGCTGCGCAGATCGGCCTGGCGATAGGCGGCGGTCATGCGCATGAGCGTAGCACCGGCGGCGTGCTCGCCGGCGCCCGGGGAGACGGCACCCGGCTCCCACTTTGCGCTACGGCGGGGTGCTTCGCGTCGTCGTCCAGGACTCAGGCGGTGTCCACGCGCAGGCGCAGCAGGGTGACGGCGGCGAGGGCGCCGACCGCGAGCTCGAAGGCCATGGCCATGACGAGGCCTTCTCCGGGCAAGCCGTCGACCGCGGCGCCCAGGAGGCGGGAGAGGCCGTAGCTGCCGTAGACGGCGGCGGTGCTGGCCAGCGCCGGGCCTCGAAGGCGGCGGCGGAAGGCGCCGAGCACGCCCATGAATCCGGCGAGAAGCAGAAGCCCGGCCGGCGCGCGTACCTCGGACAGCTGGCTCGGGTCCGAGCCGAGCGCGATGCCGTTCGAGGCATAGAAGGCGTGCGGCGCCAAGAGCACGCCGCCGCCGATGACGAAAAGGACGAGGCCCGAGAGGCCGAGCAACGTCCCCGTGGCCGCGCGTGTCGCGCGGCCCCGTTTCGGCTCCGGGCCTCCTCCGAAGACGTGTGAAACCGGCGCCCTCTGCTCGTGTCGCTTGCTCATGAAACACCTCCTCGTTCGGTGTGCTTCGAGACTGCGGAGGCGGGAGGCCGGCTTCTTGGCCGCGGACGCCAAGTTTTGGGCGCATCGCGCCAAAGGGCGGGCGAGGAACAACGCGCGGCACGAAGCGGGCTTGGCGCCTGCCGTCTCCGGACCAGCCCTTTTGATAGCGCGCGAGTCACCCTTAGGCTGAGGCGTGCGCGGGGGTATCGTAGCGGGGTTGTGGCTGGCACTCGGGTGCGCCGGAGCCCCCGCCGTCGCGGTCGACGCGCCGCACCTGGCGGCCGCTCCGGCCCCACCTAGCGCGGCGGCCAGTTCGGAGGAGCCACCCTCGGCGCCCGAGGCTGAAGAGGCGGCCCCCGAGCATGTTGCGGCGTGCCCGAATCGGGCGCGGCAGCCCGGGGAGGAGCCGATCGACGCTGCCGGACTCTCCCCTTCGACCTTCGATGTGCTCCGGGCAGCACACGCGGCGCATCGGGCCGCCGTGGCGGCGTCGGCTTCAGTCCGTGGTGCCTCGCCCGGGTGGCGCGACGCCGAGCAGGCGCGCGCCCGCGCGGCCTTCGAGGACGCCACTCGGGCCTATGACCGTGCGCTGCCTGGCATTCCTCCGGGCGTGGAGCGGTGCCGAGCTACATACTTCCGAGGCGAGGCACTCTTCGCGCAGGCGCGCCACCTGGAGGCCGCCGCCGACTACATCGCCGCGCGGGACGGTTGCCGGGCGAGCTGCCTCGGCGCCGACGCCGCGTATCGGGTGATTCGCAGTCTCGAGCAGCACCTCGGAGCCGACCGCGGCGAGGGGCCGCCGCCGCCGGCGACGGGTGACCCGCCGCGGGTTCCGAGGCTCACGCTTTCGACGGAGGTGCGGGCGCTCTATGAGGCGCGAGGAGCTTACATTCGCCTCGTGCCGGAGGGCCGGACGCCCTGGTGGCCGGACATGCACGCGAGCCTTCGCTACGAGAACGCGCTCATCGACCGCCACCACGGGCGCCAGCGCGAGGCACAGGAGGTGTTCGACGCCCTCGTCGAGCGGGGCTGCGTATCCGAGGACTTTCACGCTCAGAAGCTGGGTTTCATCGTATGGAGGAGGCGGCGGAGGAACGCTGTCGCGAGGGCGGACTACGCCGAGGCGCGGCGCATGGGCGAGGCGCTCACCGCGCGCCACTGCCACATCACGCCGATGGGGCTTGCCTGCGAGTCGGACGCGGGCCGCCGAGCGCTCTGCGCGGCGGAGCCGAGCCACAGCTGTTGCCTGGCCGACGGTACGGACCCGGTCTTCTACCGGGTGCGAATGGTGAGAGAGGAGCTGGGGTCGGTTCTCACCTCGACGGAGAGCCCGCACAGGGACGAGCAGCTCCGCTACGTCACGACGCTCGTCACGGAGGTCTTCACTCACGCGCCGCTCGACTACCGCATGCCCGGGCTCCTGACGTACGTGGCGAGCAACCTGGAAGACGCCGGTTACAAAGCCGAGGCCCTTCGCAACTACCAACGTCTCCAGACCGTGCTCGAGCGACAGCCAGAGGCGGGCCGAGAGCGCATGCCCGAGCTCGAGCGTGTCGCCGCGGAGCGAATCCGGGTGTTGATCGCGACCCACGAGGCGAACTGACCTCGGGCGTTCCGCCGACCCTCCGATGTCGGGGCGCGGACGTGGACCCACGGAGACGCGTGACGGTGTCGCGGCGAACCACGCGAAATCGAGCATACGCGGAGCACGCCCCCGGCCTGGCAGCGGCCGCCTAGGACGCCTATCGTGACGGCGTCGTGCTGCCCATCGAGTCCATCCGTCACCCGCTCGAGGACGAGCTCGGCGACGTGCTGGTCGAGACGTTCGGGCCCTTCAAGGTCCCGGAACACGACAACCGCTCTCTCGAGCGCCTCGAGATGACCGCGCTCGAGCTCGAGCCGGGGAGCCGCCCCTACGAGTTGCTCGTGCGTGCCGTCGACGTCCTGGAGCTGCCGGGCCCCTTTCGGCTTTTTCAGACGTCCGGAGAGGAGTGGAACGCCGGCATTTACTGGCAGCCTGACAGCACCGTCATCGCCCTTGTAGGCGACATCGCGCGCAAGCTCGATGACGAGGCACTGCTTGCCGTCCTCGGCCACGAGGTGGGACATGCGCTGGCACACCAGCGCCTGGAGGAGGTGCTTCCCTATCAGGTCCTGTGCGAGCTCAGCACGGAACGCTATCCTTCTGAGTGGCACGAGCGGCGTGGGCGCCTTGCCCGAGTCGTGAGGCTGCTTCGGGAGGTCACCGCCGATCGCTTCGGTCTCCTCGCCGTTGCCGAGCTCGACGCAGCTCTCCGCGTGAACCTCGTTTCGGCGACGGGGCTGGCCACCGACGCTCTTCCCGTGTCCGAGGCGTCCTACCTGAGGCAAGTGCGGGCGGCCGTGACCCGGTTCCGGCAGCGCGGCGACACCTCCCAAGAGTGGTCCCATCCGGAGGCGCACCTGCGCGCCTACGCCTCGTGGCGTTTCTCCCGCAGCGATCTCTTCCGCGAGCTCAGCGGCCGAGGGCCCGGCACGTGTACGCTCGCCGAAGCCAACACGCAGGTGTCGGAGCTCCTCGTCAGCGAGCCCGAGGTCTCCGCCTTCCGGCGCATGGCGCAGGCGGCGGGGTTCGTGAAGCCGAAGGAACGCCAGATCGCGGCCGTCGGAGACGAGCCGCCCGCACGGCCCGCTTCGCCTAAAGAGACGAAGCTCGGCGGCGCTATGGTCGTGGTGCGCGAGGTGGCCGACCTGCTGGCGAACGCCGCGCTCGATTCGCTGTCCGACGCGCCGCCCGTGGCCGAGCTGATCGAGAAGCCGCTCGCCTCGGCCCGGCGCCTGGCCCGCCGCGTGGCGAAGGGCGCGCCACGCGAACGGGTCGAGGCAACCGCGGTCGACGACGTCGAGGAGGAGGATCCGTTCGCCGCCGAGGAGGCCGCGCTTCTGCGGCGCTTCGAAGAGCTCGAGCGGCAGCTCGGCAAGCGCTGAAGCTGTTCACGGGAGGCGAACCACCACGCCGGTCCACTCCGCGCGAGGCACCGAAGTGACCTCGCCCCACACGCGGTACTGCAGCGCCGCCATCGCCTCGAGAGGCTCCCGCGGCGACCGATCGTGTCGTCCGCCCCTTGTCGAACGACCGGCCGCCAACGCCGTTGCCGGCCGCGTGGCCACCGCCCGCACGATCCGGCCGTTGACCCGCCGCGCGACCGAGGACTCGCCGCCTGCCGAGCCGTGGGGGCCGTGATGCGTTTTCGGGTGTAGAAGCTAGCCAGCACGCGGAGGCTCTACGGCGGGCTCCGGGGGAGCCATCGAGATGAGCACAGAACCGAAACACGACGCGGAGGTGCGCGCCTTCGTCGCAGCCGCGAAGGACTTCTGCGAGTTCATGGATACGGCGTCATCGCTCGAGAACGTCTCGAAGCGGTTGCGCATGGGCCGCCACTGCTTGGCAAAGCTCGTCGCGGCGGGGTCCGCGCTGCCCGTCGTCGACGTCATGACCAACAAGATCCTTGTGGGGGATGGAAGTCCGCCAGACTGGCCCGGCTTCGGCCCGCACGACCTCTACTGGAAGGTCTTCGATCCGTATGTCGACGAGGAACGGGTCGCTGGGTCGCTGTCCGACGACTTCCTGGACATCTACTGCGACCTCGAGCGCGGCCTCGTCGCCTTCGAAGAAGGAGAGCATCAGGACGCGGTGTGGGAGTGGCGCTTCCACTTCGACCACCACTGGGGCGAGCATGCGGTCGATGCCTTGCGCGCCCTCCAGCGAGCGTGCACCGCCACCACGGACGGTCCGACAGACGCCGAGTCTACAGAAGGGCCAAGGGTCCTCGTGAAAACCGGTGGGCTGGTCGAGGAGACCAAAATCTCCATCGGCATTCATGGGCCGGACGTGGACTGCGCCGCGATCTCCGAGTTGTTGGGCGTGGAGGCGACGAGCCAGCACCGCGCCGGCGAGCCGCGGAAAGTAGGACCCCCGCGGCGTGAGGGGGGTTGGCTGTTCACCGTCGAAGGCAAAGCGCCCAGCGGACCCGAAGAGGTGGCGGAGGAGTTCCTGCGAGCCCTCCCGTCGGCGGACGACGCATCGTGGGCGGCGCTTCGCGCGAAGCATCGACTCCGCGTGAAGGTCGCCATGTTCCTCTCCGGCTGGAACCGCGGCTACGAGATGAGCGAGGTGGTACTCCGGCGTCTCGCGGGCATCTCCGGCAGCGTCGACTTCGACATCTACGCCGATTGACATGACGACGAAGTCCACGGACCCGGTGCTGGTCCAAAGGCCCGCGCAGCCCGGTCCCCGGTCCGAACCGTGGAGACTCGAGACCGTGGCCTAGCTCGCCGCGGGGCGGGCTATGCACAGCCGGCCGGCGACGGGCTCGGGGCGGCCGTTACGCGGGCAGCGCCAGCCGACCTGGTCGAGCACATCGCGCACGCAGGCTTCGAGGGCCGCTGCGTCCGCCCCGGAGGGGAGCGAGCCGGCCTGCACGCGGGGGCGAAGCGTTGCGCCGTCGGTGTCGATGTCCCAGGCCACCGCGACGCTCGCGGCGGTGCCCGGGGGCAGGCAGGCGGCGAGCGCGTCGAGGTGGTCCGCGAGGCGTAAGCGAACCCGCAGGACGGGCGCGGCTTCGGTCTCCTCGAGGAAGCGCATCTTCGCACCGCCGGCTCCACCACGGAGCGTCCCGACGACACCGGTTCGGCGCTCCAGCGGCTCGAGGGACGCCACCGCGTCCAGCCACGCGTCCGGGTTATCCGGCTCCGCCACGGTGGCGGCGAGGGGGGCCGGCATCGCGCGGCTCATGAGCGTCCCGTGGCGGAACCACACGCGAAGCGAGCAGGTCGGTGCACCTTCTTCGCAGCGCCCGGACACCGCGGCGACGACGGGGTTCGGGACCCGTTCCGCCAGCACCGCGTGAAGCGGAGGCGCCTGCTGGCAGATGGGTGCATCGTCGGACCAGCGGCGCTCGGAGACGAGCCGCTCGGCCGTGTCGAGATACGCGGCCGGCGCCGCACGGGGGACCCCGGGGCGCCGGGGCAGGGCGCGGCGCAGGGCCTGGCGAAGAGGCCCGCGTGCGGCCTCGGGAACGCCGTCCTCGAGCAGCACAACGAGCCGGCGCGGCCGCGACTCGTCCGGCAGCGGCGACTCGCGCCCCATGGGGCGCGGTGCCCCGGCGCAGTCGGCGGGGAAGTCGGGTGCCTCGGCTTGGCTCGGCCGGCGCTCGGCGCGCGCCGGGCGCGGGGGAGCCGTGGCGTGGTCGCGGAGCTCTCGCGCTACCTCGGCGCAGCGCGCTCTCCAGGGCTGGAAGGCCGGCGGATAGCTCGACGCTTCGCGCTTGCAGCGTTCGGCGGCCGCGACCGCACGCTGGGCCACGCTGCGGACCGACTCGGCCAGCGCCGCCCGGAAGACCCGCCGAAGCTCGGCATCGTCGCGCACCTCGATGGGCGTGGGCACGCCCAAGACCTCCGACGCCGCGTGGGCATTCGCGGCGACCGAAAGCAGCAAGGCCATGCGTCGCGCGCTCGCGTCACCGGCTTCGAGCGGACCCAGTGACTCCAGGAGCGCATCCAGGCTTGCCCGCATGAGGAGCACGGTGGGCGCCAGCTGGCGTTCGGCAAACACGTTGAAAGCTTCGAGGGTGGGCTCCGGTCCCGGGTCCGGCACGTGAAGCTCCAGCACCAGGCGCGCCTGCGCCACGGCGCGCGCCTCGGGCGCCGCGAGCTCCTCTTCGGGCCGCTCGTGAACGACCCAGCCGTCGAGGAGCGTCGGCGGCGCCGCCGTGGGCACGGTCTCCTGCATGCGCGCGTTCGGCGAAGCGGGCGACGCGCACGCTACGGCGAAGAGTAGGGGGGCAGCGTGCCGCATGGGGGGATGCTGGCACGGGGGCCGCGGTCGGCCCAAAGGCGCGCGTCGGGTCACGGGGGCGGGGAGACGCAGTCGGGACGCGGCCCTGGTGGCCGAGAGGACGGCTTTCCAAGACGAGAGCTTGGAGCGCTCTCAACCGGGACGGCTCTGCTGTGCGCTCAGTCTGGCAACCCGCTCCGACATCGAAGGTCACGGCTGTGGTGGATCCTCCGTGGGTTCGAGCCGGTTGGCGTATTTGCTGTCGACTACGTGTTTACATACGCTGGGTCAGGGTGTTAGGCATCTGTTAGTGGTCCGGCATAGTTGTGAGTAATCGACATGTGTGCCGGCTGGAAAGGTTGAAGCGTATGGATTCGGGGAAGAAGCTGCTCGTCACGCTCGATGATCTTACCGTGCGTGGCTCGCTTGAGATACGGCAAGAGATCTACATGGTGGGTCTCGGCTATCGCGTGTGGGACGGGACGCCGACGAAGTCCGAAGGCATTGCCATCGACCATGACTCGTCCGACGTCATGGACAGCATCGCACCAGACCGTCTAGGTAGTCTGCAAAACTGGTACTTCGCTTTCGCCACGCCGATCTTCAAGATTCGCAAGCGCCGCAGACATGTGTTCCCAGGCGGACTGCCCCTCTTTCTGGGAGATCCTGGCGAGAACGTGAGCTTCTACCTGGCGATTATGGAGAGCGACGAGGGTCATCGCGAGGCTGGGAAGACAATGGCAAAGGCGGTCGATGCTCTAAAGCCAGACGGGTTGTTCGATGCGATCTTCAAAGTCGCAGAGACGGCAGCGCCTCAGGCGGCGTTGGTAAAGCAGGGCTTCTCGGCACTTGTGAAGGTCTTCGAACTGGCGCTTCTGAACAAGAAAGACGAGATCAAATACACTAACGTTTTCTCGTTTCGGAATAGCAACGACTATCTCGAAGGGTCGCACTCCGATTTTGGGAATCGGCGTGCCAAGTTCACCATGACCGCGGAGCTCGAGGGTAGTGCCCAGTCAAGTGGTGTTGGAAGCGCTCACCACGCCATCGTGATCTAAGCGGTCATCTTGAGAGGTTCGGGGTTGGGGTCTGCGTCGGTGGGGACGCGGGTGAGGGCTTCGAGGGAGCCGATGGTGAGGTAGCG
>JBCCAW010000008.1:0-28706 GCA_039814655.1 Myxococcota bacterium
CTTGCTCCACACCTGCCCGATGGGCTGCATGCGGGTGCGCATGACGCCCTCCTGCAGCTCGCTGGTCACGAGGTTGAGGCGCTGGGCCGCGGCGGCGACACCGCTCTCCTCGAGGGCCTCCGGGTGCTGGAGGATCTGGTTCCGGACGAGCACGAGCTCGCCGACGAGGTTCATGAGCGTGTCGAGAAGCTCCACGTTCACGCGAATGCTCGTGTCCGCGACGGTCGTCCGGCTCTCGACCTCGGGCTCGGCCGGTTCCGGCGTCGCCGAGCGGGCCTCCTGTGGCGCGACCTTCGGCGCGGGGCTGGCGGCCGGTGCGGCGCTCACGGCCGGCGCGGCGCTCGCGCTCGCTTCCGTGCGCGGTGGCGGAGCCGCGAGCATGGGGGCGCGCCCTTCGACGCGGATGGCCGGCTCTGGCGGCGCCTTCTCCTCCTCCGGTCCGCCCTCGGCCAGCGCGTGCAGCCGCTCGCGAAGCGCGGGGTAGTCCTCGGACCCGTCGGCCTCGGTTCGCTCGACGAGCTCGAGCATGGTCCGAATGGCATCCACCGTCGCGAGGAGCGCATTCGTGATCGCCTCGGTGGGGACGAGCTCCCCGTCCCGGAGCTTCGAGAGGAGGTTCTCTCCCGCGTGGGCCACGGCCTCGAGACGGCCGTAGCCGAGGAACCCGCACGTTCCCTTGATGGTGTGAACGTTGCGGAAGATGCGAGAGATGAGCTCGGCGGAAGCGTGCTCTTCGAGCTCGACGAGGTCCCGTTCGACTTCCTCGAGGCTCTCGTAGCTCTCGACGAGGAACTCCTGAATGACTTCGTCGGCCACGGGGTTCTCCTCAGGCCAGCCGAAAGAAGGTCGCGCCACCCTCGCCGTAGCCGGCGACGGAGATCTCGACATCGAGGCGGGCGAGGGGCTTTCGGATTTGCTTTGTGACGTCGTCGGGGAAGGCCGTGAGGGGCGCTTCGATCTGCCGGAGCTTGCCCGAGCCCGGGAGCTCGCCGATGAAGAGCGTCCCGAGCACGTTGAAGACCTCGTTGACGTTGCTTGCGAGGGCCTCCGGGAGTCCCGCGGAGGTCGTGGCCTTCACGTGTTCGGCGACGGCGTTGGCCGGAAGCGAGGTGAGCGCGCAGCCCGCGGCGATGGCCAGGTCCGCGTGGACGCAGGCGAAGACTTCGAGCGTGCCGTCGTCGGCACCCCAACGAACGCCGACCACGGGCCGGCGCGCATCCGGGCGCACGAGCTTGCCCTTCTTCACGACGACGTCCGGGGACAAGAGCGAGTCGACGATGCCCTTGATGGCCTCGGGCGTTGGAAGCTCCCCGGCGCCGGCCTGGGCCGTGCTTCGAACGCCGTTGCCGTTGGCGCCGTCGAAGGCCGCCTTGAAGCTGTCGGCGGTGAAGGGCTTGACGACCATGAAGTTCGCGCCGGCGTCGAGCGCCGCGCTTCGAACGTCCGTGGACCCTTCGGAGGTCACGAGGCCGAACCTGACCTTGCTACCGCTCGCGCGGATCTCCCGCAGAAGCTCCATCCCGTTCATTTCGGGCATGTTGAGGTCCGAGAGGATGAGGTCCGGGCTCGCGTCGTCGAGCTTGTTGAGCGCGTCGCGCCCGTTCTCCGCCTCGTGAACGGTGAGATCACCGAGCCCGGCCTGGCGAAGCGTCCGCTTCACGATCAGCCGCATGGCCTTGCTGTCATCCACGATGAGCACGTTCATCTCGAGAGCTCCTGAAGAGAAACGGGCCGGCCCAGCGCCTTGCCCTCGGGGGTTGGAAACGGCGCCGCGACGAGGAAGCTGAACGGGCAGGCGACCATACGCAGGAGCTGGCGCAGCAGGGCCTCGGAAGGCACCAGAGCCGGCACGCGAGGGTTCAATCCCGAAACGATCCGTCGATGGCCTCCATGACCTTCGCGGTTGGAAAGGGATGAGCTTGATGAGCGACGAGGCCGGCCTGAACTTGAGCAGCTGGGTCGCTTCCGTGAAGGAGGCGATGCAGGACACGACCATGATGCTCGGCTTCGACGTCGATGGCGTGGAGGAGCAGCCGGCGACGCCGTCCGGGCTCCGTGGCGCGCACATCGCGCTCGTGGGCAACCACTGCGCCGTCCAGCTCGGCGTGCTCTCCACCGCGGAGGGCAGCCAACGCCTCGCGCAGGCCATGCTCGAGGCGGAAGAAGAGCTGCCGGAAGAGGACGTGGCCGACGCCATGGGGGAGATCGCCAACATCCTCGTCGGCGTCATGAAGGGCGCGATGATCCACCTCGATGAGGGCCTGAAGCTCGGGCTCCCGGTCTTCGTGGAAGGCCGCCTCGAGCCCATCGCGAACACGCCGAGCTCCACGCTCCTTTTTCAGCTCGGCGACGTACCGCTCACCATCGCCGTGAGCGTGGGCGCCCCGGACGCGCAAAAAGCGGCCTGAGCGGCGCCGTCAGCGGGCGTTCGACGCAGCGAGAATGCCGCCGGCGGAGTGAAGGCGCACGAGGATCTCCGGGTCTTCCAGAAGCGGCCTCACGCGGTCCGGTCGCCGGGCCTCACGGGCCATGGCCCGGCCCGCGACGCGCCGGGTCAGCGCGTCCCCGTCTCCGAGGGCCGCGTCGAGGCGGCGCAGTCCCCCCGGGTCCCCTTCGGCCGCGAGGAGCGCCGCGGCCTGAACCGCGGCCATGCCCTCGCTGGCGAGCAGCTCCTGCAGCGCCGCGCGACCGGGCCCCGCGCCTCCCTCACGCCGAAGCGCGGCGCGGGCGAGGGCGAGGCGTACGCGGGGCACCTCCTCGCGCGCGAGCGCCGTCTGAACTGCCGCGAGGCCACCGGCGTCCGCCGGGAGAGACACGAGGGCGATGGCCGCCTGTGCACGGAGTCCCGGAGTCGGCCCCAGGAGCGCGCGTTCCAGCGCCGCCCGCGCGCGCTCACGCGCACCTTCATCGGTCGCCCGGAGCGCCAGAAGGCGCGCCGCCTCGATACCTGCGGCGCTCGGAGGCATGTCGAGCAACGCGCCGAGGAGCGCTGGCGCCCGCTCCGGGTCCGCGCGGACGAGCGCTCGGGCCGCGGCCAGGCGCACCTGCGCGTCCGGGTCGGCGAGCCGGTCCCGGAGCGCCGGCACCGCCGCCGCGCCCTGCGAGGCGAGGGCGCGCACGGCCGCTCCTCGCACTTGAGCGTCGCCATCGACGCGGGCGGCGGCTTCGAGGGCCTCTCGGGCCTCGGCGTCGCGGAGAGACCCGAGGCGAAGCGCCGCCGCCCGGCGCACGCTGGCCGCCGGATCGGCGAGGCCGCGAAGGAGCGCCTCCCGGTCCGTGGCCGGGTCCACGAAGGCGAGCGCGCGCGCCCGCACCTCGGCTTCTTCGGCCCCGAGGAGGGCCCGAAGCCGCTGGCGGGCTGGCACGTCGCCCCGGGCGGCCAGCGCCGCGAGCGCTGCAGCGCGGGTGACTTCGTCGGACGCCGCCGCGCTGACGCGGCGAAGAGAGGCATAGCCCGCGACGCCCGCCAGCCGAAGCTGCACCACCGCGGCTCGGCGCGCCACCGCGTCGCCGGTCTCGGGGCTCAGGGCCGCTTCTTCGAGCATGAGCGCCGCCACCGCCGCGAGCAGCCCAACGTCGGCGCCATCGCTTTCGCGAAAGCGATCGTAGGCAGCCAGCGCCCCGGGTACGTCGCGCGCGTCGACGGCCCCGATGACCGCGGCGCGGGGACCGGCGCAGGCGGCGAGGAGAAAGATCGCCGGGAGAGCGAGGCGTCGAAGGCCCGAGCGGCTCACACGCCGGGCGGCGGCGGTGGCGTGGTCTGCTCCACGAGCCAGGCCTCCGTCGAGAGGAACTCGATGCCATCGACCTCGGCTTTGTCGGCGAGGTCCGGGTGGTCCGTGACCACGCGCGCGAGCGATGCGGCCTTCGCCGCAGCGACGAGCGCGTCGATCCAAGCGTCCGGGCCATGCTCGTCGTCCACGGTCACGACGTCGACGAACTGTCGAATCGTCGACATATGACCGCGCACGGCGTCGGCCTTGAACTCGGGGATGTTGGAGAGCATCGCCTCCGTACGCGCGAGAATCCAATCGCTCGTCTTCACCTTCGCGTCCGGTCCGAGCACGCGGCGCACGAGATGCTCGGGGGGGCTCCCGAGAGCCACGGACGCGTTCACGAAGACGTCGGGGCCAATGATGATGTCGACCATGGAAGCTCCTGAGCCCGAGCATGCCGTATGCGGGCGCCCCATCGTCAAGGGCCCGAGGCGAGGAATCGTCCTGCGTCCTCAACGCCGAGCGTCGAGGTAGGCCACGATCACGGGCTCGACGAGCTCGCCGATGAGCCTTCGAAGCGCCGCGTCGCTCGCGCGAAGGAGCCGGCCGGACCACACCTCCACGCCGAGGCCGTGGGCCACGAGCGTGGCGCGCCAGGCGAGAGCGTCCCGGGCACGGGGCGAGAGCGAGGCGTAGCGCGGCACGCCCACGAGGCCCTTGGAGAAGGACCGGCGTAGCCCGGCCCAGTCCGGCGGCACGTCGTGGGGCACGAGAAAGAGCGCCTCGTAGAGGCGCGGCTCGTCCCGGGCGAAGCGCGCGAAGGCGAGCGCACCTCCGTGGAGAGGATCCTCCGCCGGTGTGTCGTCCACGAGCGAACGCAGCCGTGTCGCGAGGTGCTGAACGAGGGCCTCGACGAGCGCCGGCATACCGTCGAAGGCGGCGCTCACCGGCGCCGTGGACGCGCCCAGGGCCTTGGCGACGGCGCGCGCGGTCACGGCGCCGAGGCCCTGCTCCCGGGCCACCTCGAGCGCGGCGCGAAGCACGGCCTCGCGGTCGAAACGCGTTTTGGGCGGCATGGCGAGACGCTATCGCCGACATGCGTAAGATGACAAGCGTCACCTCTAGTTCGTGACCAGGACGCGGCTCGTCCGTGCGTCCCGCGCCACGACCACGCCGTGCCAGCCGTCGGGCAGCTCGGGCCAGGTCCCTGCGAAGACCTTCGCCGCGTCCCCAGGGGCGAGGTTCACGCAGCCGTGGCTTCGCTCGATACCGAAGCGCCCGTGCCAGAAGGCCGCGTGGAGCGCGACGGAGCCCGCGAAGTACTGCGTCCAGGGCACGTCCTGGATGCGGTAGCTCTCGTCGCCGGCGTCGGGCCCGAGATCGGCCATGGTGTCCGAGAGCATCTTCTTGTGGACGCGGAAGACCCCCGTCGGCGTCGCGTGCCCCTCGAGGCCCGTCGAGACGAGCGTCGCGTAGACCGGCTCGGTCCCCCGGTAGAGCACGAGGGTCTGCTCGCCGAGGTCGACGTGCACCCATGGCTCGTCGGCCTCGACCTGGAAGGGCGGCTCCGTGCGCTCGGCGACGCCCACGAACCAGCTCTTCAGGTACCGCGGCTCGTCCCAGTCCGCGCGCTCGAGGCGGTGATATACGCGGTCCTGCAGGTTCTCCCGGCGCACCCACTCCCGGAGGCGCTCGGGTCGCTCCACGGCGGGCAGGCCCTCGTCGCAGATCGTGCGGAGCGTTCCGTCGAAGCGGTCCCGGTGCAGGCGGAGGCAACCGCTCCGCCGGACCCAGGCGATGGGGAGCCTTTCCTCGTCGTCGAGTGCGACTCCAAGCGCCGGCGCGCCGGTGCGCTCATCGAGGCTGGCGAGGGCCACGAAGGCGCCTCCGGGCGTGCGCGCGAAGCGCCGCTGGCCGCGCGAGGGGAGCTCCGTGGCCGCGACGTAGAAGCCGCGGGCGAGGTAGCGCGCGACGACGGCTGGCCGCTGCGGCTCGATGGCGATCTCGCCGTTCCACATGCGCTCGGCGCGCCGCCCTTTGCCCTCGGCCTTCAGCGCGAGGTAGCGGCGCGCGAAGGCCTGCGCGGCGTCCTGCTGCTGCGGCGTCGGGAGCCGGTGGTACTCGGGCGTGAGCGGCGCCTTCACGAAGAAGTAGCGGTAGGGCAGCGTCGCCGCGCGGTCCGCCGGCTCCGCGGAGGCCTCGGACTCCGGCGGTGCCTCGCCGACCTCGACGCCCTGGCCGCTGCAAAGCCACCCCTCCGGCGCGACCTCGTACCAGCCGCTCGCGCAGCGCCGGGTGCGCGGGGGCCCGTCGGAGGGGGCGCGGAGTCGCGGCCGTTCGCCCCAGCGCACGTAGCCGAGCACCGCGCTCTCGGGCTCCGGCGCCTCGCGGACGGGCACGGCGGGGCGCACCACGAGACCGTGAAGCGGGTGCGTGACCGCGACCTCGTCGTCGCGCGTCGCGGACTCCTGCGGCGGAGGAGCGCTGACCTCGGGGCTTTCGCGCGACTCACCGCCACAGGCGAGGAGGAGGAGGACGAAGCACCAGCGATGACGCACGGCGGAACGTATGCGGGGCCACCACCCGAGACGCAAAGAGGCGACCTTGGAGGCCGGCAACCTCGCGAGCCTCGAAGCGTCGTCGCCTCGGGGCTCGGAGGCTTCGACGTCGTCTCACGCCCGGCCCCTCAGGGGTCGTCGTCCGGGGACTCGAGCGGGAAGTGCCCGCTGAACGCGCCCGTGCTCTCGTCGGCGGGCGGGCTCGGCGTGGGAGGCGACGGCGCCTCCGGTGGCGGCACGGACTGGCTCTCCGCCGCCGCAAAGGCCGCCATCTCGGAGCTCGTCGTCCCGTCGCCGCTGGCCGGCGCGGGCACCTCGGCCGTCGGCCGCGTCCCCTCGTCGAAGAGCACGGGCTCACCCTCGAAGCCCTGCGCCGAGTGCACGAGGATCGTGGTCGGCAGCGCAGCGAGCATGCGGTTCATACGCTCGAAGAAGGGCTCCACGTCCGAGTCCACAGGGGGCAGCCGGAAGCCGACGATGGCGAGGTCCGCGCCTTCGCTCTCGACCTTCATCACCTCGCTGATGCGGCTCCCGCCCCGGACCAGCACCCGCGGCTCGGCGTCGAGGCGCGCCGCCTCGAGCAGCTCCTTGAGGTTGGCTTCAGCGCGCGCACGGTCCTCCACCGCGTCGACCACGGTGATCACCTTCACGGACGCGCGGCGCCAGCGATGGTGGTTCGTCAGAAGGAAGGCGATGAGGAGCATCAGCCCGCCGTTCCCCTGAAGCCCTCCCCACCACACGTGCACCACGGGCCGCCGCGCGCGCTTCTTCGAGCCGTCGCCCTTCCGCACGAGCAGCAGCGAGCGATCGAGGGAGAGCAGGTCCCGGCACATGCGCACGTAGGCCTCGCCACGCTCTCGCTTCCGGGGCCAGCCGGCCATGACGCAGTTCGCCTCGAAGCTGCCGACGCCGTAGCTCTGGGCGACCTGCACCGTGCCCCGGTAGACGTCGTCGACGACGTCCACGCGATAGAACACGTTGGGGAACTCGTGGACGAAGTGGCTCTCTTCGTTGTCCCGGAGATGCCTCCGCAGAGACGCGTGCTCCGCGACCTTTCCTCGAAGAAGGTGGAAGTAGGTGACGATGCCCCGGTCCTGGACGATGGCGCTCCCGAGCTCGAGCAGATGTGGCCGCTTCGTCGGGTCGCCGCCGAGGATGACCAGGTTCGGTCGCCAGTTCAGCGGATGCCAGTCGACGCGGCGGAGCCGCTGGAGCGAGAAGCGCACGAGCGCCGCCCAGATGCCGTGGCGCGAATCCCCGTAGGTGGTGCCCAGGGCCCGGCGGCTCGCGATGGCGAAGATGAGCCCGCAGAAGAAGAGCGCCGCCACCATGGCCGGCAGGTCGATGACGCTCATCACGTAAAAGCACGCCGCGCCGCCGCCGAGGCTGAGCACGCTCGGGACCTTGAAGCCCGGGCGGAAGCTGGGGCTCGCGGACCAGCGCTGGAGGCCGCAGGCGAAGTTGGTCACGCCGTAGGTGGCCAAAAAGAACATCGTCAGCACCGGCGCGATGGCGTCGAGGCTGCCGAGGAGCAGCCCCGTTTGCGCGAGCACGAAGGTGAGCACGATGCCGACGCGGGGCTCCTGGGCCGGACCGGAGCCCCGGCCCAAGAAGCGCGGTACGAGCCCGTCCCAGGCCAGCGCCTGGAGCGTGCGCGGCGCCGTGAGGATGCTTCCGAGGGCGCTCGAGAGCGTGGCGCCCCATACGCCGAGATAGATGAGCTGCGGAAAGGCCGCGACCTGGAAGGTCGCGTCCGGCTCCGCGATGAGCGTGGCGTTGTCGAAGTTGAGGGCCAGCCAGACCGGAAAGGCCAGGTACACCAGCATGCCCACGGTGATGGCGAGGAGCGTGCCGCGGGGAATCGACCGTCGCGGGTCCGCCAGATCCCCGCTCATGCCCACGCCGGCCATGATGCCCGTTACCGCGGGGAAGAAGATGGCGAAGACCGCACCGAAGCCGGCTCCGTCCGCGTTGGTCCACTCGATCTCCCGCGGGAAGTCCGCCGTCTGCCCGCCGAAGAAGCTCACGAGGGAGAGCACGATGGTGCCCATGACGAAGTACTGCGCCTTGATGGCGAGGTCCGCGCTCTTCAGTGAGAGTCCGGTGAGGAGCAGGTTCACGAGCGTGCTGATGAGCAGCGGCGATAGCACGGCCCGCGCGGGCTCCGGCACGAGCGGCATGAGCGCTTCGGTGAAGCCGACGATGTAGAAGGTGACGCTCAGCCCCTGGGCGAAGAAGAGCGGGATGCCGATGGCCGCACCCGCCGCCGCGCCGAGGCTCCGGCTAATCATGAAGTAGGCGCCGCCGGCCCCCACGGTGCGGTTCGTCGCGATGGACGCGACGCTGAGTCCCGTCGCGTAGCTGATGAGATGCGCCACGACGATGACGACGAGCGTGCCGGCCAGCCCCGCCTGCCCCGTCACCCACCCGAGGCGCAGGTACATGATGACGCCGAGGATCGTGAGGATGCTCGGCGTGAAGACGCCCCCGAAGGTGCCGAAGCGCCCGGCGGCGCGGTCGCCCGCGGAGGACTCGGGGCCAGGAGCCGTCACGAGGCGAGGACGGTGTCACGGGGGAGCCGGACCGCGCAATCGGCCAAGGCGTACACGTCAAGCGCCGAGGGCGTCGAGCGCTCCATCGACGCCGCGCAGGTAGCTCGCACCGAAGAGGGCCACGTGCACGAGGAGCGGGAGGAGCTGGTAGAGGGGCACGCGCTCGTCGTGCCCCGGCGCGCGGGGATAGGCGGCGTCGTAGGCCTGAAACACGCGCGGCCCGAAGCCGCCGAAGAGCTTCATCATGGACAGATCCACCTCGCGATGACCGGCGAAGACAGCGGGGTCGATGAGCGCGGGGGCGCCTTGCTCGTCGACGAGGAGGTTGCCCGCCCAGAGGTCCCCGTGAAGCCGGGACGGCGGTTCCCGGGGACCGACGCGCCGCTCCAGCGACCGCGCGAGGCGCTCGATGCGCGCGACGCGCGTCGCGCCGAGCGTGACGGCAGCACGCGCCGCGAGCGGTACGAGGCGCCGCTCGCCGTAGAAGCTGGCCCAATCGTCGGTGGACGCGTTGGCCTGGGGAATGGGCCCGAGGAAGTTGTCGTGGTCGAGCCCCGGCTTGGGACCCGGGCTCGACCGGTGGAGCGCCGCGAGCCCCGCGCCCAAGCGTTCGTCGAAGTCCGGGCGACGCGGCGCCGGGGCCAGGTACTCGAGCACCAGGAAGGCGTCGTCCACAGCGAGTACACGCGGCGTGCGAAGCGCGGCGGGCTCCGCCAGGAACGCCAGGCCCCGGGCCTCGGCGCGGAAGAGCTCCGGCGGCGCGCCGGGCTGCGTCTTGACCACGACCGTTCGGCCGTCCGCGAGGCTCAGCGCGCGGACGTCACCGATGTCGCCCCCCGCGAGGCGTCGCGCGCCCCTCGGCGCCGAGCCGAGGCGCCGCGCCGCCGCCGCGAGGAGCGCCTCAGAGATCGTGGCGCTCCCGGAGCGCCTCGAGGAGACCGGCGCAGCCGCGCTGGCAGATCGCGAGCACGTCCTGAAAGCCACTCGCGCCGCCGTAGTAGGGGTCCGGCACGTCGAGCTCCGCGCCGGACTCCGCGTCGAAGCTACGAAGGAGCGAGATGCGCCCGGCCGCGTCCTCGTCCGGCGCGAGGCGCCGGAGGTCGGCGGCGTTCTTCCGATCCATGGCCACCACCCAATCGAAGCGCGCGAAGTCCTGGGGCACGAACTGCCGGGACTGGCCGTCGAGCTGGATGCCCCGCCACTCGGCCACGGTGCGGCTCCGCTCGTCCGGGCGCTCGCCCACGTGAAAGGCGCTCGTGCCGGCGCTGTCCACGTGCACGGCGTCCTCGAGCCCTGCCTCCCCCAATAAATGGCGAAACACCCCTTCCGCGGTGGGTGAACGGCAGATGTTGCCCAGGCAAACGAAGCACACGGAGGGACGCGGCACGCGGCTTTGTATCAGCTTGCTCGGGTCCCAAAGCGTGGATTCCTTTGATCGCGCCGCTCCCGGCTGCTACCGCCCGGCGTGCTACGCCTTTCCGACGACTGGTCCTTCGCCGTGGACCCCGAGCGCTCTCGCCTTTGGCTGAGGCCACAGGGCAGCTGGGGCTTCGAGGTCAAGTGCCTTCCCACGGAGGTTCGAACCGCCGAAGGCCTGAAGCAGACGTACGCGCCGACGCTGCGCGTCGAGGAGCTCTTCTTCGACGGGTCGACCTGGCGTGAGCTCGTCGGCCAGGAAGAGCTACAGCATGGACCCTGGGACGGTGAGGGAGAGCCTTTCGCGCGTCTCACCATCATCGAGCCTGGCGAGCTCTACGAGGCCCACGCGCGGGTCACGGCGATTCGCGGCACGGACGTGGAGGTGACGCTGACGGCCCAGGCCGACGTGTTCCTCGACGAGGGGCACGACCGAAAGGTCCCGGTGCAGCTCGTGGCCGCCCTCCCCTTCGAAGGCGTCACCTTTCGCTACCGCGCCACGGGGCTGGCGGGACGTGACCCGGAAGGGCACGCCGTCGAACTGCTGCGCCCGCACCTGGACCCCTCGGGCTTCGCGCCGCCGGAGACCGAGCGCCTCGAGCCCGGTCTCTACGTGGCGCACTTCGCGCCGCTGGACGAGGATCGCCAGGAGGAGAGCGCGACGGCGAGCCCGGAAGAGCTCGCGCTTCAAAAGAGCGCCCAAGAGCTCCTGGAAGGCATGCTCGCGCAAGGCTGGCTCGAGCTCGAGGGGGACGACCTCGGGGCGCTCGTGGCCCCCTTCGTCGAGGTCCTCGAGACCGGCGGCCGGGGAGCGATCCGTGCCGAGCGCGTCGTCGAATGGCTCCTCGAGCGCGACGAGGTCGCCGAGTTCCACGCGTCCGACGAGGACCTCGGGCGCGTGCTCGACAAGTTCTGGGGCTGAGCCGGCGCGCCGGTGCTCCGCGCCGGTGCGCGTCAGATGCGCGGGAGCGAGGCTAGCCGGCGCAGCTCCACGCGGAAGGCTCCGGGCCCGTCGTCGGCGACCTCCACCTCGCCCACGCGAAGGTCCACGTGGAGCCGCGGGTCGCCATCGGCCAGCGTGCCGAAGCCATCGTCGATGCGCAGGTCGAAGCCGTCGCCAACGCAGCGGGCGTAGCCGGCGCCCAGCTCCGGGTCCGGGTAGAGCACCCGGTCCCCGCAGCGCACGGCGACGAGGCAGTCGAAGCCCGCGGCCAGCACCGGCAGCATGCGAAGGGTGCAGAGGTCCCCGGGGGTCAGCCCGAGCCCCCCCTCCGCGGCGACCAGCTCGAGGCGGTGTGTCGCGGGCCCCGGCACCGTCCCCATGTCGAGGGACCGGGCCAGGAAGCGGCGCGACGCCCGCTCTTGCGGGTCCATCTCGACGTCATGACGCCGAGCCCCGGCCGCGTCGTCGAAGGGGCGCGGGGCCCGGCGAGGACCGCGCGCCACGCCCGAGCGCTCCGCGGCCCGGACGTGGCCGCGCGGCGCCGTGCCCAGACGCTGCCGGTCCCCGGTGCCCGGCGCGGGATCCCCATCGAAGGCGCCGACGAGGAGGAGCGCAAATAGGCCCAGGCCGACGAGCGTGGCCCCCGCGAGGGCTCCGAGGGCAGGTCGTATGCGCTGATCGGTCACGGGGCTGCGACAGCAACGACGCGCCGCGGTTCCCCATTCCCGAGGGTCCCGCGCTGCGGGCGACCGCGGGGGGCGCCGACCTCAGTAGGTGAAACGCCCCACGAGGCGGTGCAGTGCGCTCGCGAGGTCGCTGAGCACTTCAGAGCTGCTCTGGGCGCCCCCGGCCGCTTGGCTGGTATTCTGCGCCGCGTCCGCGACCCCGGTGATGTTGTCGGCGATTTCCCGCGAACCCCGGGCCGCCTCGGCGATGGAGCGACCGATCTCGTTCGTGGTCTGTCGCTGCTCCTCGACCGCGAGGGCGATGGTGCCCTGGATCTCGTTCACCTGGCCGATGATGTTGCTGATGCGGTCGATGGCATCCACTGCAGAATGCGTGTCCCCCTGGATCGCCTCGATCTTCTGAGCGATATCCTCGGTGGCCCGCGCCGTCTCCTTCGCGAGCTCCTTGACCTCGTTGGCCACGACGGCGAAGCCTTTGCCCGCTGCGCCGGCCCGCGCCGCCTCGATGGTCGCGTTGAGCGCCAAGAGGTTCGTCTGCTGCGCGATGGAGGTGATCACCTTCACGACCTTGCCGATCTCCGCCGAGCTCTCGCCGAGCTTGGCGACCGTCGCGTTCGTCGACCCCGCGACCTCGACGCCCTCCGTGGCCACGCGCGCCGCACCCTGTGCACTCGTGGCGATCTCCTTCACGGACGCGCTGAGCTCCTCGATGCCGGCAGCTACCGTCTGAACCGAGCCGGACACCTCGTCGGCCGTGGACGAGACGATCCTCGCCTGCTGCGTCGTCTCCTCGGCGTTCGCCGCGAGCTGCTGGCTGACGGACGCCAAGGTGGTCGCGGAATTATCGAGGTCGCCGGCGTTGCTGGCGATGCCTCCGATGCTGGCCTGGAGGTCGGTCAAAAAACGCGTCAGGCCCTCGCCAAGCTGGCCGACGGGGTCGCTGCCCGAGACGGCGGCCGTCTTGGTCAGGTCACCGGCCGCCGCCGCCTGGACCACGCTCAAGAGCGAATCGACCTTCGTCTTGAGCTCTTCGGCGACTCGCTTCTCTTCGGCGGCAAGCTCCACCTGTCGCTTCCGCGCCATCTCCTGCTCGGCCTGGAGCAGGACCTGGTCCGTCACGAGCTCCATGGTCAGCATGGTGCCCGAGGTCTTCCCCGACTCGTCCTGGATCGCGACGGCCTTGTACTTCACGTGCTCTTCGCCCACCTGGCGCTGCTCGTCCCAGGGGAGCTTATTTCGGTCGCCGAGGAGCTCCCGCAAGCGCTCCGGTTCCGGGTACAACGCCACGAGCGTCCCCCCGAAGAGCCCCGCCACGTCGAGGGCGAGCGGCTCCATGACCGCGTAGCAGACGGCCATGGAGTGCGCGTTCATGTAGCGGACCTTCAGCTCCTCATCCGCGTAGAACATGGCGATGGGCGCGCCGTCGACCATGGACTTCACCCGGGACATCTCTTCGCGGTTCGCTTCGCCCTCGATGGCGTCGAGGCGCGCAGCGAGCACTCGCGCCATGGACGCCACGAGCCCGAGGTCGACCTCGCGCGGCGCCGGGGCCGTGAGCTCCAGGGCTCCGCGCACCTCGCCGGCGCTCATGAGCGGCACGGCGAGCACGAAGCTCTGCCCCGCCTCGCGGAGCGCTGCGCCGTGCTCGCCCTCCAGCGTTTCGTCGACAACCGGGGCCCCGGTCCGGAACGCGGCCGCCACGGGCCCCTCGGCCCCGAGCATCTGCAGGGCCTCGAGTGCTCCCGAGCCCTCGTCGGCCGAGAGAAAGGCCGGCACGCCCCACTGCGCGCCCCAGCTGCAGGCCAGCTCGAAGCCTTCGCGGGCCAAGAACTCCCGGCGCACGGTGGAGTGTGCTTCCTCGACCGTGGACGCGCCCTCGAGCGCCTCCGCGAGCGCCTGGAGCCGCTCCCGGCGCGCCGCTGCGGTCTCTTCGTCCCTCCGGCGTTCGGCCGCCTCTTCGGCGAGCTTCTCCGCCCGGGCCTCCGCCGCCGCCAGCGCCTCGCGCATGGCCTCGAGGTCGCGGGCCAGCGTCTCCGGCGTCTCGGCCGCGGGCGCCTCGCTCCGCGCGACGCGGGCCACGCCCGCCGTATCCTCGGCGCTTTCGTCCCCTGGTGAGCTCGGCCTCAGCGTGCCTGCGTTCGACGTGGTCATGGACGGTCCCTTTGAGGCGGCCCCTCGCCGCCAACCCACGGCAAACGTCCGGTCCCGCGGACACTTGAGCTGCGCACGGCGCCCGTGAATCCAGGGCGCGTCCTGGGTTAGGCTGCGCGGTCATGGAAGCCCGCCGCACAGAGACGACCTTCTGCCGCATCTGCGAGGCCCTCTGCGGCCTCGAAGCGGTCATCGAGAACGACAAGATCGTCGAGCTTCGGCCGGACGCGAAGCACGTAGCGACGGGCGGCTACGGCTGCGTCAAAGGCCTCAAGCAGCTCGGCATCTACCACTCGCCGGACCGGCTCACGCACCCTTTGAAGCGCGTGGGCAAGGACTTCGTGCGCATCTCCTGGGACCAGGCGCTCCGGGAGATCGGCGAGAAGGTCGCCGCGGAGCGCGCTGTGCACCCGGACCGCATCGCTATGTACGTGGGCACGGCGGCGGGCTTCGGCGTGCTCCACCCGGCCTTCGCCCAAGGCTTCATGCAGGGCGTGGGCAGCAAGAGCATGTACTCGTCGTCCACGCAGGACTGCGCGAGCAAGTTCGCCGCCGCCGAACGCCTCTACGGCTACCCCTTCACCCAGCCGTTTCCGGACCTCGACCGGGTCCAGGCGCTCTACGTGGTCGGCGCCAACCCGGCCATCTCCAAATGGGCCTTCCTGCAGGTCTCGAACCCCATCGCGCGGCTCAAGGAGCTGGAGCGGCGCGGGGCGAAGCTCGTCTTCGTCGATCCGCGCAAGACCGAGAGCGCCAAGGTGGCCGGAAGCCACGTCTTCATCCGGCCGGACACGGACGTCTTCTTTTACCTCGCCTTCTTGAACGAGGTCCTTCGCCGGGAGCGTGAGGAGGGCGGCGTCGTCGACCATGAGCGCGTCCGGCGCTTCATGCGGGGCTACGGTGCCCTCGAGGGCGTGGTCCAGGGCTGGACCCCGGAGCGCTGCGCCGAGGTGACGGGCATCCCCGCGGAGCGCTTGCGGGAACTGGTCGCCGACTACCTCGCCGCCGACGGGGCGGCGCTCTACCTGTCCACCGGCGTGAACATGGGCTCCCATGGCGCCCTCTGCTTCTGGCTCCAGGAGGTCATCAACGCCATCACCGGGAACCTCGACCGGCCCGGCGGGACCCTCGTGGGCCAGGGCGTCATGGACTTCCCGGCCTTCGGCAAGAAGACGGGCACGCTGCTCCGCAAGGACCGGAGCCGCGTTGGCAACTTCAAGTCGACCAACGACACCTTCCCCGGCGGCATTCTCGCCGACGAGATCCTGACGCCGGGCGAGCGTCAGGTCCGGGCGCTCTTCGTCACCGGCGGCAACCCGCTGTTGACCATGGCGAACGCGGGCCGGCTCAAGCGAGCTTTCAGCGAGCTCGAACTGCTCGTCTGCCTAGACATCCAGATGAGCGAGACCGCGCATCTTGCGCACTACGTGCTGCCCTGCACGTCCCCCTTCCAGCGACCGGACCTGCCCTTCATCTTCCCGCTGATGCTCGGCATGCAGTCGAAGCCCTACCTGCAGGCCACACGCGCGCTGGAAGCGCCGCAGGGAGAGCAGCGCGACGAGGCAACCATCTACCTCGGGCTGGCCCGGGCGGCGGGGGCGCCGCTCTGGGGCTCCTGGGCGGCGCAACGCACCTTCGAGACCATGCGCGACACGGCCACGCTCACGCGCAAGGTCCGCGGCAAAGGCGGCGACCTCCCGGCGCTTCCGCAGGAGCTCCTCCTGAGCGGGCTGCTCCGGGCGACGGGTCAGGGCAGCTTTTCCAAGCTGGCCGAGGAGAAACACGGCCGGCGCCGGCCGCCGCACGGCCCCGGGACCTTCCTCGGCGAGCGCGTGCTGACCGACGACGGCAAGATGGACTTGGCCCCGAGCGACCTTTGCCAGCGCGCGGAGGAAGTGCTCGAAGGGAGCTTCGAGAAGGAGCGAGAGCACGCCGGCCTCAAGCTCATCACCCGGCGCTCCATCACCACGCACAACAGCTGGACCCACAACCACGAGCCCTTCGTCCGCGAGCGCACCAACCACCTCTACATGCACCCGGAGGACATGCAGGCCCGGGACCTCGAGGCCGGAGACCTCGTCGACGTGACGAGCGCCACGGCCACCGTACGCCTCCCGGTGCGCGCGCTGGCGGACCTCATGCCGAGCGTGGTCGCGCTCCCCCACGGGTGGGGCCACCAGCACGCCAAGGGCATGAAGACCGCGAGCCAGACCTCCGGGGTCAACGTGAACCTGCTGGCGGCCGACGGCCCGGACCGCATCAACCCCATCAGCGGCATGGCGCAGCTCACGGGCATTCCCGTGGAGGTGGTCAAGGCGACGGGGCCGCAAGCCCACACCTGGTCCGGGCTCCCGGAGCAGGGCGCCGAGGCCGTGCCAGCGGCCGAGTAGGACTCAGAGCCCGCCGAGGTCCCGGACCACGACGCTGGCCGCCGCGAGACCGAAGGCGCCGGTGACGAAGCTCGCGGTGCCGTCGATGCGCCGGCGCATGTGGCAGTCCTGCAGGCCGTTGGGCCCGCCCGGGCACACGCATTGGAAGCCCTCGGCGTCGTAAGCCGGCGCCTGCGGCGCCCGCGGGTCCTCGGTGCTGTAGACGGCTTGGATGCCGCTCCTGCCGCCGCGCTCGAGGGCGAGGCCGTGCTTCTTTCGAAGCAGCTTCCGGAGCGCCCGGGCGAAGGGGTCCTTGGTCGTGTCGCAGAGGTCCGCCACGGCGACGGCCGTCGGGTCCAGGCGCGCCGCGGCGCCCATGGAGGAGACCAGCGGAATGCCCCGCGCGCGGCAGGTCGCGACGAGGTGCGCCTTCGCCGCGAGGCTATCGATGGCGTCGACCACGTAGTCGATGCGCCCGGCGAGAAGCTCGTCGGAGCGCGACGCTTCGTAGAAGGCGGCCACGGCCTCGATGTCGCAGGCGGGATGCACGAGGCGTAGGCGCTCGGCCATCACCTCCACCTTCTCCCGACCGACGGTGCCCTTCATGGCGTGGAGCTGCCGGTTGGTGTTCGTGATGCAGACGCGATCGAAGTCCACCAGGCAGAGCGCCCCGACGCCGCTCCGGGCGAGCGCCTCGGCGGTGAAGGAGCCCACGCCCCCGACGCCGAAGACCACCACCCGCGCGCCGGCGAGCTTGCCGAGCGCCGGCTCGCCAAAGAGCCGCGCTGCCCGGTCGAAGCGACGGTGCGTGCGAAAGGGGGCCTCACGCGCCGGCTCCTGCGCGCTCGTGTCCTGGGCCATGGGCAAGGGCATGGCGCGCAGCTTGTCGTGCCGTCGCGGACCGGGCCAGGGGCTGGCCAGCCGGCGCGGAGCAGCGCGGCGCGAGCGACGCCGCGGGAGAGGCGACGCGCCATACGGCCCGGGGCAGCCTCCGGCCCGCGTCGAGTTCAGAGCCCGAAGAGTCGGCGCGCGTTGTCCCCGGTGGCCGCGGCCACCGCTTCCAGCGCCTCGCCGCGCACGTCCGCTACGGCCGCGAGCACGCGCGTCAAATGAGCGGGTTCATTGCGCGTCGTCTCGGCTCCCGTGGGCGTCATGTCCGGCGCGTCGGTCTCGAGGAGCAAGCGGTCCCGTGGAATGGCGCGCACGGCGGCGCGTACCCGGCGCGCGTTGGGCCGGGTGACCGCGCCGCCCACGCTCAAGAGGAAGCCCCGCTCGACATACGCCGGCACGAGCTCCGCCGGCCCCGCGAAGGCGTGCACCATGCCGCGCACAGGGCCCGCCGCGTCGAGGAGCTTCAGCATGGCGCCGTGGCGATGCACCACGTGCAGCACCAGCGGCAGGTCCGCCGCGCGGGCGACGGCGAGCTGAGCGGCGCAGGCCCGGGCCTGCCGCGCCGCCGGCACGTCCGCCTCGATTCGCTTGTCGAGGCCGGTCTCGCCGAGGCCCGCCGCCGAGAGCTCCCGGAGCGCCACGGGGAGCGCTCCGAGCGCCGCATCGAGGGCCACGTCGTCCAGGGCCCGAAGCCACTCCGGGTGCACGCCGAGGGCGACCGCCGCCCGCATGGGAAGCGCATCGCGGAGCGCGGCGAGGCCTGGCCATCGCCGCGGCTCCGTGCCCGGGAGCACGAGGCCTGCGATGCCCGCCTCGAGCGCGCGGCTCACCACCGCCTCCCGGTCCGCATCGAAGGCCGGAAGATCCAGGTGGCAATGCGCGTCGACGAGCGCCGTCGTCACGCTGCGTCTCAGGCCGCCGGCTCGGGAACCACGGGAGCTGGGGACCGAGGCCGCTCCCCTACGGCTCGCTCGTCGTCGTCCTCGTGAACGCCGTGCTCGTCGAAGCGCGAGAGCGCGGAGCTCACCTCACGCAGCATGCGCTGCTTTTGATGGAAGGGGAGGAACGCCGCCTTGAAGCCATTGGTCACGATCTTCTTCAGGTCGCTGACCTTGAGTCCCATGTGCGCATAGCTCACCTCCAGCTCCTGGGAGACCGTCGTGTCCGTGACGAGCCGGTTGTCGGTGTTCACGGTCACCCGCAGCCCGAGGTCGTGATAGAGCTTCATCGGGTGGCTCGCGAGGCTCTCGACGGCGCCGGTCTGCACGTTCGACGAGGGACAGCACTCGAGGGCGATGCGGTGGTCGTTCACGTAGTGAAGAAGGTCGCCGTCCTCGCGTAGCCGGCAGCCGTGACCGATGCGGTGCGCGCCGCAGACGTGAATGGCCTGGTGGATGGACTCGGGCCCGTAGGCCTCCCCCGCGTGAATGGTGACCGCGATGTTGTTGTCGCGGACGAGCTGAAACGCCTCCTTGTGGTGCTTGGCCGGGTGGTCGTTCTCGGCTCCGGCCAGGTCGAAGGCCAGGACGCCCCGGTTCTTGTACGCCACCGCGAGCTGCGCCATCTCGAGGCTCGATTGCGGCGAGATGTTGCGGATGCCGCAAAGGATCACGTTCGAGAGAATGCCGTGCTCCTTGAAGGCGGCCTGGAGCCCGGCGAGCACCGCCTCCACCACCGCCGTGAGGCGCAGCCCCTGCCGCGTGTGGAGCATGGGCGCGTAGCGCACCTCCATGTACCAGACGTTTTCCTTGGCGGCGTCCTCCGCCAGCTCGAAGGCCGAGCGGTAGAGCGCGTCCTCGGTCTGAAGCACCGTGAGCGTGGTATCGAAGGCCTTGAGGTACTCGACGAGGGAGCCCGTGTTCTCGCCGAGGCGAAGCGCTTTCCGAAGCCCGTCCGGCGTATCCGCGGGCAGCTTGGCGCCCTGACGCTCCGCGAGATCGAGCAGAGTCTCGAGGCGAAGGGAGCCGTCGAGGTGCACGTGGAGGTCGGTTTTCGGGAGCTGCTCGAAGAAGCGCGAAGGGAGGCCCATCGCGGAAGTCTAACGCCCGAGCGGGGACCCTCGCCCGTCGCGGCGGCCTCGAGAGCGCAACGGTTCGGCTTCTCGCTGCATCGCCCCCGTCCCGATCGAGGGACCTTGTGCCCCGGCGCGGGCTTCCGGATAGGTGCCGCATGGCGGACATCACCCTAGGCGGCACCCCCTTCCACACCAGCGGCGAGCTTCCCGCGGTCGGCTCCCAGGCGCCGGACTTCACCCTCGCGGCGGCGGACCTCGCGGACAAGACCCTCGCGGACTTCGCAGGCAAGACGCGCGTGCTCACCATCAACCCGAGCTACGACACGCCGGTTTGCCAGGCGGCGGCCCGGGCCTTCAACCAGAAGGTCGGCGAGCGCGAAGACGCCGTGGTGCTGCTCGTGAGCGCCGACCTGCCCTTCGCCATGGCGCGCTTCTGCACCGCCGAAGGCCTCGAGCGCGTCGTTCCCCTTTCTTCCTTCCGGAGCTCCTTCGCGAAGGACTACGGCGTCGACATCGTCGACGGCCCCTTCGCCGGCGTCACCGCGCGCGCGATCGTGGTCGTGGACCCCGAGGGCAAGATCACGCACACGGAGCTCGTGAAGGAAGTCGCCGACGAGCCGGACTACGACGCCGCTCTCGCCGCGCTCTGACGGGTGGCCTCCCTCGGGAGCCTCCGAACGCTCACGTAGGCCATGCCCATCGTCACGACGCCGGCGCCGGTCGCGCGCGCCGCCGTGGACGCGGCGAGCGCGACGTCCGGGACCAGCGCGCCGCCCCGGAAAAAGGCCCAGCCGAAGACCGCGAAGGCGCCCCAGGTCGCATGAGCGGGAACCGCGAAGGAGAGCGCGCGGCGCGGCCGGCTGAGGCGCGCCAAGGCCTCTGCTGCGGCGACGCCGGCGACGGCCACGGCGACGAGCGCCCAGGGGTCCAGGTCCGGATAGCTCGCGAGGAAACGCGCCGCGGCTTCGGCGGCCAGCGCCCCGAAGCCGAGGGCGGCCCACGCGGCGCGCGGCGCGCCGAAGCAACGTTTGGTGGCGCCGAGCCCGAGCAACCAGGCGAAGGCGAAGGCCACGCGCGCGGGCGCCGCCAGCGCATCGCCGTAGGCCATGGCCGAGGGCACGCCTTCCCCCTCGGGCCAGCGCAGACCGGGCCACCAGGCAAGGCACCCCGCCACGAGCAACAGGACGAGCGCGTGGCCGAGCGCCACGCGGGGCGCAGCCCAGACCGGGTCGACGCGGCGCGTCGAGCGATGGACGATGGACCCCGGCGGGGGCGACCAGCGAAACGCCGCGACACGCGGCGAGGCCTCGCCAAGGCGGTCCTGCGGGCGCTGCGCATCTCCGGCGCCGCCCCCTTCGAGGGGCTCAGCCGTCCGCGAACTCCGCGCCGCCACCATAGTAGTCGTCCTGGGCGAGGTTATCGAAGCGCGTGTGCTCGTTGAAGAAGCGCACGCGCGCCGTGCCCGTGGGGCCCGAACGCTGCTTGCCGATGATGACCTCGGCGATGCCCCGGTCCTCCGTGTCCTTGTTGTAGACCTCGTCCCGGTAGATGAACCAGATGGTGTCGGCGTCCTGCTCGATGGCGCCGGACTCGCGCAGGTCCGAGAGCTGCGGGCGCTTGTCCTTGTTGCCGCGCGACTCGACGCCTCGGTTGAGCTGCGAGAGCGCGACGATGGGGATGGAGAGCTCCTTGGCCAGCGCCTTGAGCGACCGGCTGATCTCGCTGATCTCCTGCTCGCGGCTGTCGTTTCGGGACCCGGAACGCATGAGCTGCAGGTAGTCCACCACGAGCAGGCCGAGGCCCGCCTCGCTCTTGAGGCGCCGCGCCTTGGCCCGGAGCTCGAGCACGCTGATGGCCGGCGTGTCGTCGATGAAGATGGGCAGCTCGCTCAGAATGCCGGCGGCGTTGGCCAGCTTGGGCCAGTCGTCCTTGAGCAGCTGCCCCGTACGAAGCCGCGAACCGTCTACGCGCGCCTCGCTGCAGAGCATGCGCTTGACCAGCTGCTCCTTCGGCATCTCCAAGCTGAAGATGGCGACGGCTTCGCGCCGCGCGACACAGGCGTTGAGCCCCACGTTCAACGCGAAGGCGGTCTTTCCCATGCCCGGGCGCCCAGCGATGATGATGAGGTCGCCGGGGTGCATGCCCGCGGTCATCTTGTCGACGCGGTCGAAGCCCGTCGGCGTGCCGGTGATGGCGTCGCCGCGCTTCGCCATCTCGTTGATCTCTTCGAAGGTCCGCATCACGACTTCGCGGACGTGCTCGTAGGGGTTGCGGGCCCGCTGCTTGGCGACGGCGAAGACGCTGGACTCGGCCTGGTCGAGGAAGCCCTCGATCTCCCCGTAGTCGCCGTAGCCCGACGCGGCGATCTCGTGGCAGGCGGTGATGAGCCGGCGCACCACGGCCTTCTCCGACACGATGTGCGCGTGGGCCTCGATGTTGGCCACCGTCGGCAGGGACTCGGTGAGCGCGAGCAGGTACTCGTCTCCGCCCACGGCCTGGAGCTTCTGCTGCGTGACCAGCTCCTCGCGGAGCGTCACGTGGTCGATGGGCTGGGACCGGCCGAAGAGGCCGCGCATGGCCTCGAAGATCTGGGCGTTGGCCTCGCTGTAGAAGGCGTCTCGCTCGAGGATCTCCATCACCACGTTCATGGCCTGGTTCTGCAGCAGGATTCCGCCGAGCACGGCGCGCTCGGCGTCGAGGGCGTTGGGCGGCACGCGCCCGGCCGGAGCGCCTCGGGTCTCCGAGCGGGGCTCCCACTCGTCGTCCCAGGCTTCGGCTTGGTAGGGGACCTCGGTCATCGCTGCGTCGTCAAAGGGCCGGGTGCCGGCGTGGCGTGAACATGAGTCATGGGTGCGACATTCGGAGGCCCGGGGTAGCCGCCCATGTTCGCTGTGCCCCACCGTCGTCGCAAGGGCCGAAGCGGCATCCGCGCCTCGCCGGCGCCATGAAAAACGGGGCGCCCCCGCTGCGCGGTGACGCCCCGTCGTCTCGACTGCGCACCGTTCAGGCGGCGGTCTTGACCTCGAGCTTCACGGGCACCTCGACGCCGGCATCGAGGCGAATGACGACCTCGTAGGAGCCTGTCAGCTTGATGGCGTCCTCGGGCATCACGATGGCGCGCCGCTGCACGTGGCCGAAGCCACGGCGCTCGAGCGCCTCCATGACGTCGCTGACGGTCACGGAGCCGAAGAGCTTGCCCTCCATGGGGTCCGCGACCTCCTTGGCGACGTGGAGTTCGAGGCCCTTGAAGGCCTTGGCGAGCTCCTCGGCCTCCTGGCGCTTCTTCTCGAGGCGCTGGAGCGCGAGGTGCTTCTCGTGCTCGATCTGCTTCACGTTCTCGCGGCTGGCGATGACGCCGAGGCCGCGAGGGATGAGAAAGTTCCGGGCGTATCCGGGCCGGACCTTGATGACGTCGCCGGACACGCCGAGCGTGTCGACGTCCTGCTTCAGGATTACCTGGACGTTGCGCTTCGCCATGACGCCCTCACTTCGTCGCCGTGTAGGGGAGCAGCGCGATGTTGCGCGCCCGCTTCACGGCCAAGGTGAGCTGACGCTGCTGCCGCGCGTCGAGCCCGCTGATGCGGCGAGGCACGATCTTGCCTCGTTCGGTGATGAAGTAGCGGAGCTGCTGCGGGTCCTTGTAGTCGAACACGAAGTCCGGCTCGACGGTGAAGGAGGGCGCCCGCTTCCGTCCATTGCGGCGACGGCGAATGCCGAGGGGATCGGCGTCCGAGCGGCCCTCACGGACCACGGTTCCCTTGGCGCTGTCATCACTCATTGCTGGGCTCCTCGCTGCTCGTCTCGGCGGCCGGCGCATCGGCGGGCGGTGCGTCGGCGGGCGGCGCGTCGGCGGCCGGTGCGTCGGCGTCCGGTGCGTCCGCGGCGCGCTTCGTATCCTCATCCTTTGCGCCCTCGTCGGCGCTCGCTTCCGTCGCCTTGGCCTCCGGGGCCTCGCCCTCGGCGCCCTTCTCAGCCTCGGCGGGCTGCTCCACGCGACGCGGCTCCTCCATGCCGAGGCGCTGCGCCGTCGTGAGCTCCTCCTCGTCCTCGGTGATCTCGATGGGCGCGAAGGCAACGTCGTCGGCGTCGACGGTCACGGAGTCCACGTCGACCATGTCCTGCAGCCGCACGGTCTGGAAGCGAAGCACGCTTTCCATGAGACGGAGGTTGCGCTCCAGCTCGGCCACGAGGTCCGAGTACGCCACGAACTTCAGGTAGACGAAGACGCCGCGGGGGAACTTGCGGATCGGGTAGGCGAGCTGGCGCTTGCCCCACACGTCCACCTTCGTGAGCTTGCCGTCCATGCGCCCCATCACGTCAACGACGCGCTGCGACACCTTCTCGGCCTCCTCCGGCTCCACGTTCGGTCGAAGGATGTAGATGAGCTCGTATTCGCGCCCCCACCGCTTGGGGGGCGTCGCGAGAACCTGTTCAGCCAATGGTCGTTCCTCTCGGTCTGGCGGCCCCGGCGACGTGCCGGAGCGAGGGAGGAGGCGGGGTAGCGCGCAGGCGCCCGGCACGCCAGGCGCCGGGGCTCACGCGGCCCGCAATCCGTTATTGGGGGCGCGAAGCGCTCAGGACGGGGCGGCCGTGGCCTCTCGCGCCTCTTCCTTGGCCTTCCGCTCGGCCTCGCGAATGGCGCGCTTGTCCTCGCCGACGTTCACGAGCGTGAGCGCAGGCTTGAGCGCGATGCTGGTGCCCTCGGGCATGGTCACGTCCTTGGCCTGCACCGTCTCGAACATGTCGACGTTCGTGACGTCGACGTCGATGAGCGCCGGGATCTTGTCCGGCGTGGTGCGCACCGGAACCGTGCGCCGCGTGACCGTGAGCTTGCCGCCCTTGACCACGCCGACGGCGCGACCGTGGGTCGTGAAGGGCACCTCCACCACGATCTCCCGGTCTACGGAGACCCGGTAGAAGTCGACGTGGACCGGAGCCCGGGACACGGGGTCGACGACGAGCTCGCGCACCATGGCGAGCTCTTCCTTGCCCGCGAAGCTCAGCGTAAAGAGCGTGTTCCGCCCGAAGTCGCCGCGGAGCGCCTTCTCCAAATCCTTCGGGCTCACCGTCAACGCGGTGGGCTCGACTCCCGGGCCGTAGAAGACGGCGGGCAGCATTCCCTGCGCGCGCAGCCTCCGAGCCGGCCCCTTTCCGCGCTCTTCGCGGACCTCAGCCTGCAACGTGGTCGTCATGTCGTCCTCTTGGCCGCCGCTTTTGGCGGGCGGAGGGTGTGACCGGGCGCGGGCGTCGGGTCAAGTGGCCCGTTGGGTGCGCCGCCGAACGCGGCGGAGCTCAGACGAAGAGGCTCGAGACCGAGTCGCTGTGGTGGATGCGCTTGATGGTCTCGCCGAGAAGCCGCGCCACGCTGAGCACGCGGAACTTCGCGTGTCCCACCGCCGCCTCGTTGAGGGGGATGGTGTCCGTGACGATGACCTCCTCGAGAGGGGAGTCGATGATGCGCTGCACCGCGGGGCCGGAGAGCACGGCGTGCGTCGCGGCGGCGAAGATGCGCCCGGCGCCGTTCTCGTGCAACGCGCGGGCGGCGTTCGTGAGCGTGCCCGCCGTGTCGATCATGTCGTCGAGAAGTACGCAGTCGCGCCCTTCGATGTCGCCGATGATGTGCATCACCTCGGAGACGTTGGCCGTGGGCCGCCTCTTGTCGATGATGGCGAGGTCGGCGCCCATACGCTTCGCGTAGGCCCGCGTGCGCTCCACGCCGCCGGCGTCCGGGCTCACGAACACGGGCTCGTCGCGAAAACGAGGTCGCAGGTGCTCGAGGAACACGGGCATCGCGAAGAGGTGGTCGAAGGGCACGTTGAAAAAGCCCTGAATCTGCCCCGCGTGCAGGTCCATGGCCACGACCCGGTTCACACCCGAGGCGCTGAGCAGGTCCGCCACGAGCTTGGCGGTGATCGGCGTGCGCGGCGCCGACTTCCGGTCCTGTCGCGCGTACCCGTAGTAGGGAATCACCGCGGTGATGGAGCCGGCCGAGGCGCGCTTCAGCGCGTCGGTCATGACCAGCAGCTCCATCAGGTGATCGTTCACCGGCGCGCAGGTCGGCTGGATCAAGTAGACGTCCACGCCGCGGACGTTCTCCTTGATCTCCGTGAAGACCTCCCCGTCGGCGAAGTTGCTGACCTGCGCGCGCCCGAGAGGAAGCTCGAGGTACTGGGCGATGGCATCGGCGAGGGGGACGTTCGCGTTGCCGGTGAAGACGAGGGTGGACTTGAACACGAGCCGCTCCCGGCAGGCGCCATCGGGCGCGCACTGCCAGCTAGCAAACGTGTCCATCACGCGTCAACGCTCGAAGGCCGTCGACGCACCCGTCAGAAGCCGCGGTTCCGTCGCGGCGTGCGCGCCAGGCGATCGCCAACGCCTGCGACGCCACACCCGGGCCGAAGAGAAAACCGGGCAATCTCGGGAGGCTCCACCGCAAGCCACGAAAAAGCCTCCGGCAGCGGTTGAGAGGCGCGCCGGCGCTGGGGTACACCGGTGCCCGTTCCGAGGAGATTGGATGCCGGAGATCGTCTCGCTCTTCACCGACCGCTCGGGCTTTGCTCCCCAATGGCGGAGCGCTCTCGAACGCCACGGGTTGGGCGCGCGGCTCTGCGACCCCGAGGAGCTCGGGACGCTGACGCTCAAGGGCACGGCCGTCGTGTTCGACGCGGCCTGCGAAGCCTACGACGACGATGAACTGCTCACCGCCGTGGGCTACGTGCGCGCGGCGGGGGGCCTCCCCATCGTGCACCTGGACGGTCCCGAGTCCGTCGAAGACGTGGTCGACGAGGTGTGCCAGGGGCGCATCGTGCGCGACGCCGGCGGCGTCGACCGCATCGCCGCGACGCTGTCGCGTGCCGGTGACCGGAGCCGTGCGCGGCGCTTCGAGTTCGTGACCGTGTCGCCCCGGGACGGCGAGATTCTCTGCATCCTGGCGGACGGCAGCTCGTCGCTGCTCAAGCGTCCCCTGGCCGAAGCCGACGACGAGACGGAGATCGTGGCCATCGCCCTCGCCGACGACGCGTCGAGCGCCACGCTGGAGCTCAGCACCGGCACCGCGCTGCTCCTCGAGGCGTCGAGCGTCGCCGGGCACGGCGACGGCGGCCGAGGCGCGACGCTCCCCATCGACGGTGCGCGGCTGGGCGCACGTCTTCGCGAGCTCCGCCTCGAGGCCGGGCTCACGCAGGCGGAGCTGGCACGGCGCACGGGCATTCACCGGCCCAACATCGCGCGCGTAGAGGCCGGGCGTCACACGCCATCGCTCGAGACCCTCGCGCGGCTCGCCGCGGCCATCGGCGTGCCGACGACGCGCGTGCTCAGCGAGGACTGACCCCTGCGCGAGAGGAAGCCGACCACCCCCGTGGCCGCACGCCCCGCGGCGACGGTCCTCGTCCTTCGTCGCGCCGGGGAAGGACAACAGGTCTTTCTGGTGCGGCGCCACGGCAAGAGCGGGTTCATGGCCGGCGCCCACGTCTTTCCCGGGGGCACCGTCGACCCCGAGGATCGGGACCCGGCGATCCTCGCACGGTGCATCGGACAAGAGGCCGAGGAGGCCGCGGCGCGAATGGGCGAGCCCGAAGACCCCGCGGGCGCCCTCGCCTTTCACGTCGCGGCGGTGCGCGAGACCTTCGAAGAGGCCGGCGTGCTCCTCGCTGAGGGCGCGGAGCGCCACGGCCGCGACGTGCTCTCGGAGGCCCGCGACGACCTCAACGCCGGCCGGCGCAGCTTCGTCGCCATCGCCGAGGCCCTCGACCTTCGCCTGCGCCTCGATGCGCTGGCGGCGCAGGCGCGCTGGATCACCCCCATCGTCGAAGCGCGGCGCTACGACACGCGCTTCTTCATCGCCCGCGCGCCGGATGCGCAGGACGCTTCCCACGACGCGAAGGAGACGACGGAGAGCGCGTGGATGACGCCCGCCGGCGCCCTCGAGGCCGCGGCGAAGGGGACGATCCAGCTTCCGCCGCCCACGCTGGTCACCCTCGGCTGGCTTGCCGACCGGCCCAACGTGGACGACGCCTTCGCCGCGGCCCGAGCCCGCGTACCCCCGCGGGTGATGCCCGCCTTCCGGCGGGAGGGCAAGACGCTGGTGCTGGCGCTGCCCGGGGACCCGGCGCACCCCATCGCGACGCCCGCCTTCGAGGGCGTCACCCGCGTCGTGCTCGAAGACGGCCGCTGGTGGGCTCGCTGAGGGCCCACGCCGCCCCACGACGCCTCAGCCTCCGACGAACTCGCCGCCGTCGATGAGGAGCGTGTTGCCGTTGAGCCAGTGCACCGAGGGCGTGGACAGCGCGACGAGCGCGTCGGCCACGTCCTGGGGCGCCGTGAGCCGGTCGTAAGGGTTCTTCTGGAGCGCGGTCTGCACCATGGCGGCGCTCCCGGGGATCTTGCGCAGCGCCGGTGTGTCCGTGACGCCGGCCATGATGGCGTTCGCCGTGATGCGGCGGGGGGCAAGCTCGATGGCGAGCTGCCGGACGTGCGCCTCGAGCGCGCTCTTGGCGGCGCTGACGGCGCCATAGCCGTGCCAGACGGACTGGGAGCCGGCGGAGGTCATGGCGAAGATGCGCCCGTGCTCACGCATCATGTCGCGGGAGAGCAAGCCCTGGGTCCAGTAGAGAAGGCTATGAGCCATGACGTCGAGGGTCATGTCCATGTTGACCTTCGTGATCACCTTCTCCTCCGGGTCGGAGCTCACGTACGGGCGAAGGGTCCCGAAAGCGAGGGAGTGCAGCAGGACGCGCACGTGCGAGTCCCCGACGCGCTCCTTTAGCGCGTCGAGGCAGGCGTCGCGCTTCTTCTCGTCGGCCGCGTTGATGTTGAAGAAGGCCGTCTCGCGCCCGGTGGCTTCGACGGCGGCCTTGATCTCCTCCACGCGTGCCATGCCGGCACGCCGGTCGAGATGTACCCCGGCGATGTTGAGGCCGGCCTTGGCGAGGGTGACGGCGGCGGACTCACCGAAGCCGCTCGAGGCGCCGAGAATGAGGGCCCAACCGTCGAGCGTGAGGAGCGATTCGGTCATGGGCCGGGTCATATCAACGGGGCGCCCCGCGGGCCAGGAATGGCGTAGTCCCCGGTGATCTTCCATGGTCGCGCCCATGCACGAGGTGCGGGCAACGGCGAAGCGCCGGCGAAGGCTCGGCGGGCTTATCTGGGGAGCGCTGCTCGTGGCCTGCCAGGGACCCGCGCCGGGCGCGGAATCGCCCTTGCCCCGGGAAGAGCCCGCCAACGCCGGCGCGACGTCGGCAAGCAGAGCAGAGAGCCCCGGTCCCCGCGTCGCCCCGGTGGCGCCTCCGCGCGCGGCGGACGCAAGCCCCTTCCGCTGCGAGGTCCCCGCGCTGCCCGTTCCCAGGCCGCGTGCTTGCGGGCGCGGCCGGCCCTACCCGCGCTGCAAGTGGCTGATGCCGCCGGCCCCGGGC
>JBCCAW010000736.1:0-2484 GCA_039814655.1 Myxococcota bacterium
CCGTGTCCGTGTCCGTCTCCGTGTCCGTGTCCGTCTCCGTGTCCGTGCCCGTGTCCGTTTCCGTTTCCGTTTCCGTTTCCGTTTCCGTTTCCGTTTCCGTTTCCGTTTCCGTTTCCGTTTCCGTGTCCGTGTCCGTGTCCGTGTCCGTGTCCGTGTCCGTGTCCGTGTCCGTGTCCGCTTCCGTGCCCGTCTCCGTCTCCGTCTCCGTGTCCGTCTCCCTCTCCGTCTCCGTCTCCGTCTCCGTGCCCGTTTCCCTCTCCCTCGCGCGGCGGGCGCGGAGCCGGCGTTCGGCGCGGCCGTTCTCCCAGAGGGCGAAGAGCAGCAGCGCGAGCACGCCTCCAAACTCGATGACGATCTCGAGGAAGCCCGAGTTCAGGAGCAGAGCGGGCACCGTCAGCGCACTCTCAGCGCGAGGGCGGCCGCGCCCGCACCGGCCTGGCGCGCGGGCTCGACGAGCAGGCTGGCGAGCACCGAGGGGGGCGTCGAAGGGTCCGTCTTCAGCACCGTGGCGACGCGTCCGACGGCGGAGCTCGAGAAGGCCGTGCTCGTGCCTGCCAGGACGAGGTCTCCCGGGTCCAGCGAGGCCGATGCGGTCGTGGGCGTGGCTCCGAGCAGCCCCGACGACGCGTCCTGTTCCCGGGGCGTGAGCCGTTTCGGCTGTCCGCTCCGCCGGTGATAGGCGCGCAGGTTGCCGGCGCTGGCGACGTGGAGCACGCCCTGCGCCAGGGTCATCACCAAAAAGGCGCAGTCCGGATGGCGCCGCTCCACGAGCGCGTTCACGGCCGCAAGGAGCCCGGCCCGGGCGCCGTCCAACGTAGCGCCGAGCCGTGGCGCCGGAGCCAGCTCCCTCGCCTCCTCGTGCGCGCGGGCTCCGCCGGCCAAGGCGGCGTGAGCGGCGCGCTGCCAGAGGCGCGGTGCCCCGGTGCCCGAGGCCAGCATCCAGGTCCGCCCTCGGTCGACGCGCTGGATATGGGCGCGCTCGAGCGTCCCGCGGCGTACGTCCGCCCTCACCTCCGTCGCGTGGCCGTCCCAGCGCATGGCGAGTCCTCTAGCTCACCCGTGGCCGCCGCGTCACGCGCGGGCTGTCTCTCGGTCCGCTGGGGCCCGATCGGTGAGCGCGAAGGCAAGGACGGAGGCCGCGCCGGCCGCGGCCATCAGCACGTACATGGTCGCGTGACCGCGCGCTTCGACCACGAGCCCGAGGACCGGCGCCGCCAGGAGCGGGCCCGCATCGAAGAGCGCCGTGAAGAGTGTCACCGCGGCCCCGCGCTCGGCGGCCGGCGCGCGCGAAACGATGAGCGAGCTCAAGATCGGGAAGGTGTAGCCATGCCCCACGCCGCAGAGCACGCCGGCGAGCGCGAGGGGCGCGGCGGACCGGGCGCCCGCGAGCACCAGCATGCCCACCAGGAACACGCCCATGGCGGGGAAGAGCGCGCGCCGGGGGCCCATGCGGTCTGGCACCCAGCCGAAGAGGACCCGAAGCCCGACGGCGGTGAGCGCGTAGGGCATGAAGAAGGTGCCGATCTCCGTGAGCCCGAGCGTGCCGACGAACGTCTTCAGGAACGTGAAGTAGGCGGTCAGGCCCGCAGCGAAGACCAGGCCCACGGCCCAGAGCGGCCGAAGGCGCGGCCGCCGGAGGGTGTGAAGCATGCTGGGCGTGGCCGGGTCCCGCGCCGGTGCCGTCTCCGGGATGCCCAGGCCGAAGAGCGCGCCGAGCATCGCGAGGCCGGCGCTCAGCACGAAAACATCTTCGTAGCTGCCCGAGTGCAGGAGGAGGTCGCCGGCCCAGGGAGCAAGACCGACGGGGAGGATCCCGCTGACGCCAAAGAGCGCGAGTCCTTCCGTGCGGCGCGATGCAGGCACGAGGTCGGCGGCCACGGTGAAGTAGGCCGAGAAGAGCAGCGCCATGGCGAGCCCATGGAGCGCCCGCACCACGACCACCCACACGCCGAGCTCGCTCACCGTGAGGTAGAGACCTGCGGCGATCACGTGGAGCACGCTCCCGACGCGCACCACGGCACGGCGCCCACGGCGATCCATGGCCGGCGCCAGCACCGGGCGCGACGCCAGCCCCGCGCCATGGGCCACCGCCATGACCAGCCCGATGGTCGCCTCCCGCGCGCCCAGGCCCTGGAGAAAGCCCGGCAGGTGCGTGTGCATGTGGAAGGCCGTCGCCGAGGTGAAGGACGCAGCGAAAGCGTAGGCGAACGGGGCCGACGCGATGGGGGCTTTGGCGATCGTCGGCCTCTTGCGTTCTCACGCCACGGAGTGCTCGCGCCGACTCGTGGCCGCGGCTCGCGACGCGGGGTCAGCCGCCGCGCGCCGCCTCTTGGAGAGCCCGAAGCTCGGACTCGTAGCCCGAGCACTCCTGCTGGTGCTCGAGCGCGTAGCGCATGATGAGGCAGCGCTTCACGGGCTCGGGCAGCTCGCCACAGAGCCGCATGAACTCCGCGGGGGTCGGAAGGTCGCGCTCGGCCTCGGCGC
>JBCCAW010000504.1:0-4460 GCA_039814655.1 Myxococcota bacterium
CCGCCGGGAGGCTGGCCGAAGCCTCCTCCTTGGCCCGCCTGCGGGGGCGGCGCAAAACCGCCAGGTCCGGCCTGGCCGTAGCCTCCGGGTTGCGGCGTCGGGTCCGGGCTGCCGAAGCCTCCGGTGCTCGGCGCGTCCGTCGTCGCCGGGGTCGGCTGGCCGAAGCCGCCGGGGGCGAGGCCGGGCGCGGGCTGACCGAAACCGCCGGTGCTCGGAGAGGTCGGTTGGGCCGCGGGCGGCTGTCCGAAGCCCGCCGGAGGTGCGGCGCCGGGATCCGCCGGTGACGACATGGGGCCGAGCATCGTCGCCTGGAACGCGAGGTCCTTCTTCGGTGGAGCCTCCGCCGGCGGGGAGCCGCCTGGCGCCCCCGGCGGCTGCTGCGTCCCCAGGCCCGACATCATCATCGTTCCCTTGAACTTCTTCTGACGCCCCTCGGGCTTCCGCAGCTCGGTGCCGCAGGAGGTGCAGTGCGTCGCCTCGTCGGTGTTCTTCGTACCGCAGTTCGGGCAAAAGACGGTCACGGCTGTCGGCCTCTCCTCGTGCGCCGGGGAGCCCTTTCGGGCCCCTCTCGTAGAAGGGAATCCGCCCCTCCGGCGCGAGCGCACCCTATCTCAGGCCCGGAGGTCGGAAAAGCCCCCATCGCCTGCCTCGGCGCCCGGCGCTCAGCCGAGCTTGACACCCCCAAGTGCGACGCCTAGCGTCCCCACGCTTGGACGTCGCGGAATCGGGACGTGGAGGCAAGCGCCCCTCGGGTGTTGGCTTCCATCGCTCGGCCCCGGCGACCACGAATCTCCGGCGCAGGACGCCGGAGCCGGAGTGATTGCATGGGCTTCGAGCTGTCCCCCGAGCGCGAACGCGAGGTCGCCGCGCTCCTCACGCGCTACCCCACCACGCGGGCCGCGCTCATCCCCGTCCTCTGGCTCTGCCAACGCCAGCATGGCTGGATCAGCCCGGAGATCATCGCCTGGGTCGCCGAGCGCCTCGAGCTCTCGACGGCGGCGGTCAAGGGTGTCGTGACCTTCTACACGATGTTCTTCGAGGAGCCGGTGGGCGAGAACGTCATCTGGGTCTGCAGGACGCTGAGCTGCGACCTGATGGGCGCGAAGGCCGTTCAGGAACATCTGGAAAAGCGCCTCGGCTGCCACGCCGGGGAAACCTCCAGCGATGGCAAGTTCACGCTTTTGAAGGCCGAGTGCCTCGCGGCGTGCGGCCAGGCGCCCATGGTGCAGATCAACGACGACTATTACGAGAACCTCACCCTCGAGAAGGTCGACTCCATCCTCGACGCTCGAGCGGGTTCGGCGGCGGAGTGAAAGCATGAGCGAATCCACTGAAACGGGGGCGGACGCGCCGGCTCCCGAACTCGATCTCGCGACCTTCGAGCCTCTCATCACGAGCCGCTACGGCGTCGAAGACGCGCGCCGCCTCGCGGTCGCCGAGGCGCACGGCGCCTACAAGACGGCGCGCCGCGCACTGATGAGCATGGAGCAGGCGACCATCCGGGAAGAGGTGAAGAAGGCCTCGCTCCGGGGCCGCGGCGGAGCTGGCTTCCCCGCCGGCATCAAGTGGGGCTTCCTCAACCCGCAGGGCGGCGAGCGCGTCTACCTCGTCATCAACGCCGATGAGAGCGAGCCGGGGACCTTCAAGGATCGAACGATCATGAACGAGGATCCCCATCGGCTTCTCGAGGGGATCCTCATCACCTGCTACGCCATTGGAGCGCACGTTTGCTACATCTACGTGCGCGGTGAGCTCGCCCACTCCATCGCGCACCTCGACGCGGCAATCGCCGAAGCGCGGGAGAAGGGCTACATCGGCGAGAAGCCCTTCGGGAAGGCGCATCCCATCGAGATCTACACGCACACCGGTGCGGGCGCGTACATCTGTGGGGAAGAAACGGCGCTGCTCAACAGCCTCGAGGGACGCCGCGGTGAGCCACGGCTGAAGCCGCCCTTCCCGGCCATCAAGGGCGCCTTCGACCAGCCCACCATCGTCAACAACGTCGAGACCATCGCCTCGGTCCCGGACATCGTCGCCCTGGGCGGCGAGGCGTGGTGCAAGCGCAGCCGATTGGCACCGCGCGACGGCGGGACGCGCCTCTACGGCATCAGCGGGCACGTCAAGAAGCCCGGCGTGTACGAGGCGCCGGTGGGTATCACCATGCGTGAGCTCATCTACGATCTCGGCGGGGGGATGCTTCACGACGATCGGCCCCTCAAGGCCGTGATCCCCGGCGGCTCGTCCACGCCGGTGCTGCGGCCGGACTGGAAGGTCCAGGCGAAGAAGGAAGACCACCCGCTCCATGCCTGGCACGGCCAGAGCGAAATCGACGTGCCCATGGGCGTCGATACCTACCGGGCCCTCGGCACCATGCTCGGCACCTGCTGCGCCATCGTGATGGACAGCTCCGTGAACATGGTCGAGGCCACGCACAACCTCATGCGCTTCTACAAGCACGAGAGTTGCGGGCAATGCACGCCCTGCCGCGAAGGCAGCGGCTGGCTCGTCGACGTGCTCCAGGGGCTCACGCAGGGCCGGGCGACCATCGACGACATGCATCTTCTCGCCGACATCGGGAACAACATGATGGGCAACACGATCTGCGCCTTCGCCGAGGGAACGGCGATGCCGCTGCTCGGCATGGTGCAGAAGTTCCGCGAGGAGTTCGTGGCGGCAGCGGAAGAGGGACAGCCCCTCGGCCGGCGTCACGACGACAGCACCCGGGACCGCCTGGGAAGCGCCGCTTGAGCGCTGCGTCGGTGGCGGACGTCGGTCCGCTCACGGCGCCGCGCCTCCCGCGTGTCCCCCGCCCTGGCCTTGTGGTAAGGCGGGGCCCTAGCGGAGAACGCTCCCCAAACGGGGGTCCCTTCCTCAGGAAGCCGTCATGAAGCAGGCCAGCACGAGGAGCCTCGCATGAGCTCATCCACCTTACTTTTCTGCGTCTGCGCCTTCGTCGCCCTCGCGGGCGCCGTCGGCACCGTGGCCTCGCGTCGACCGCTCCGTGCGGCCATGGCGCTCCTGGCGCACATCGTGGCCCTCGCCGGGCTCTACCTGACGCTGCACGCGCAGCTCCTCGCGGCGATCCAGCTCCTCGTGTACGCCGGGGCCATCGTCGTCCTCTTCGTGTTCGTCATCATGCTCATTGGCCCAGCGTCGGAGACGAGCGGGAGCGGGCGTGCCGGCATGGTCCGCATGTCCAGCCTCGTGCTCATGGGCATGGTCACGGCGACCATCGCCTTCGCCATCGTGGACACGGACCCGGTCGCCCCGGCGCTTCCGGCGGCCTTTGGCGACGTCGAAGGCGTCGGTCGAGCGCTCTACACGCAAGGCCTCGTCCCCTTCGAGATCATCAGCATCACGCTGCTCGTGGCCATCATCGGCGCCGTCGCCGTCGCCCGGGGCAAGACCGCGGCGGAGAAGACCATCGAGGCCAAGGAAAAGGCCCGCGCCGACGTCGAGGCGCGCCTCACGGAGGGCGTCGTCCCGGCGCCCGCGGAGTGACCCGCCATGACCCTCGGCCTCGGTGAATACCTCGCCCTCGCGTCGATCCTTTTCGGCATCGGCGCCATCGGCTTCCTCGTCCGTCGCAACGTGCTCATCCAGCTCATGAGCATCGAGCTGATGCTCAACGCGGTGAACGTCGTCTTGGTCGCGGTGAACCGCTTCCATCCGGACAACCACGCGGGGCAGCTCTTCGCGTTCTTCGTCATCGCCGTCGCGGCGGCAGAGGTCGCCACGGGCCTCGCCATCGTCATCGCGCTCTTCCGGCTGAAGAAGTCGGTGGATACGGACCAGGCCGCGAGCCTGAAGCATTGAGAGCTCCGCCGTGAACGTCGCGCTCATCGAGAAGCTCCTCCCCTTCATCGTGCTCCTGCCGCTGGCCGGGGCGATCATGAACGGCCTCGCCGGCCGCTTCGCCGACAAGAAGCTCGTCAGCAGCGTCGCCGTCGGCAGCGTGCTCGGCGCCTTCGCCATCGCCCTCTACGCCTTCGTTGGCCTCTACGTGGCCAAGCACGAGGGCGCCGAGGCCGCGGCCTTCAGCGCGGACCTCTGGCGCTGGTTCGACGTGGCCATTCCCAACGGCCAGGGCGGCTTCCGCGCCGTGCCCATCGAGCTTCGCTTCGTCTTCGACTCGCTCAGCGGGCTCATGACGCTAGTGGTGACGGGCATCGGCTCGCTCATCCACATCTACGCCCTCGGCTACATGAAGGAGGACCCGGGCTACGCGCGATTCTTCGCGTACCTGAACCTCTTCACGGCCTCCATGCTCATCCTGGTCCTCGCGAGCAGCGTGACCTTCATGTTCGTCGGCTGGGAGGGCGTGGGCCTCTGCTCCTACCTGCTCATCGGCTTCTGGTACGAGAACCCGAAGTACGCGGCGGCGGGCCGAAAGGCCTTCGTCGCCAACCGCGTCGGCGACTTCGGCGTGCTCATCGGCATGTTCGCCTGCGTCTCTTTCG
>JBCCAW010000125.1:0-12203 GCA_039814655.1 Myxococcota bacterium
CAGCGGCGAGGTCGAGCACGCGGGCTACGAAGGCCGCGTTCGGTTCGTCGAAGTCGGCCTCCGCATAGGCCGCGGCCTGCGTGGACTCGTCCATGAGCTCCGGCTCGGGGGTGCGCTTCATGGGAGCGGCGAGGGTCCTTTCTGACGCTGGGCCTAGGCGGCTTCGCGGCGGAGCACGTCGACGGCGGCGTCGACGCTCCTGGCCGCGATGAGGGCCTTCCGCGTCGCCTCGTGACGCAGCAAGCGGCTCACTTCGGCCAGCATCCGGAGATGCTGGCTGGGCTTTTCCCGGGGCGCGAGAATGGCGACGAAGAGGCGCACGGGCTCGCCGTCGATGGCCTCGAAGTCCACGCCTGCGGGCTGGGTGGCGAGGGCGGCGCGAAGCTCCGGCAACCCCTCCACGCGACCGTGAGGAATGGCGATACCGTTGCCGATACCCGTCGTGAACATCGCCTCGCGCGCGGCCAGCACGGCGCGCACCTCACCGGCGTCGAGCTGCTCGTCGTCCTCCGCGAAGAGCGCGGCGAAGGCGTCGAGGACGGTATCCTTCTCGGCGGCGTCGAGGCCGAGGAGGATCCGCCGAGGGGGCAGGATGTCCGCGAGCACGGCCAGCACGTAGCGGCCACGGCAGCCGACTTCAAGGGGAGGAGGCGCCTTCCGCGCCAGATCCATCGCCCGGCGCACCGGCCCCGTGCGCCGCCAGACGGCCCGAAGCCGCGAGGTGCCGGAGCATGGACGCGAGGTGGGCGGCGGGCACGTCGCCGTGGGCTGCCGTGGTCGCGATGGTCCGCACGCGCGCCTCTCCGGCGAGCGCCGTGGCCACCGGGAGCCCGGCCGCGCGAGCCCGCGTTCGGAGTCGGCGACTCTCCCGCTCCGTCCTTCCCCGGCCGTGAACGCTGATCAGCTCCCCTGCGGGGTGTGCCCGCGCCCAGGCGAGGAAGGCCTCCGTCCCACCGTAGAGCGCGTCGAAGAGCACCACGGCCGCGACCCGGGTCCCGAGGTCGCCGCGATGCAGCACCGAGAGCGCGGCCTCGTAGCCGGCGGAATGCGCCATGACGATCACCGGCAGGCCCCTCGCCGCGCCGAGCTCCGGGGCGACGTCGTCGATGAGCGCCTCCGCGTAGCCCCTTCGGACAAAGCGCCCGGCGCTCCCGTCCCGGGCCCGGAAGGCGAGCTGGGGCACGAGGAGGGTCGTGCGGCTCTCCGCCGCCAGGTGGGCGGTCCCGAGGCCCATGCCCGGCTGCGCGGCGAGGCCCCGGGCGCAGCGCGTCGGCCCCGCGTAGAGCACCGCCCGCGCGCAGCTCCGCCACCCATGGAGGAAGAGCACGTGGCCCCGGGCCCCGGGCGCGGGCAGCGCCACGAGATGCGGGGCTCCCGGAGGCACCGGGTGCGGCGGTTCCTCGAGCCGGAGCTCCCGGGGAAGGAGCCACAGCTCCGGCCGCTGGCCCGAGGCCTGCGCGGCGAAGGCGAGAGCCGCGAGACCGAGTAGCGCCGGGCCCCTCGCCGCGATGCACCTGCGAAGCTCCACGCTCTCGGATACCGTCGGGGCATGAGTGCGTCCACCCAGGCGACGCCGCAGCTCTCCGTGGCGGAGTTTCTCGCCCACCCGGAGGTCGCGGCTCTCGGCCGGCTGCGTGCCGGAAGCGAGAGCGCGTCGGCGCGCTCCCTCGATCATCCGCGCATTCAGAAGTCCGGACTCGTGCTCGTCGGGCATGTGGTCGGACTCGTCCCGACGCGCGTCCAGATTCTCGGCGAGACGGAGCTCAGCTTCCTCCACGCCATGGGTGAGGCGGAGCGAGCGCAGCGGTGCCGGGGGCTGATGAGCCACGGGCTCTCCCTCGTCGTGGTCACCCGCGGCGCCGAGCCGCCGCCGGAGCTTCTGGCCGAGGCCGAGGCGAGCGCTACGCCGCTCTTCGTCGCCGAGCCGCGCTCGAGTCAGACCATCGCCACGCTCCACGCGGTGCTCGACCGTATCCTCGCGCCGCAGGAGACGCGCCATGGCGTGCTCATCGACGTGCACGGCATCGGCACGCTCCTCCTCGGCCCGAGCGGCATCGGCAAGAGCGAGTGCGCCCTCTTCCTCGTGGAGCGCGGGCACCGGCTCGTCGCCGACGATCAAGTGCGGCTCCTTCGGACGCCCGATGGGGTCATCCTCGGGAGCGCTCCGCCGCTGCTCCGCCACCACCTCGAGCTTCGCGGCATCGGCATCGTGCACATTCGCGAGCTCTTTGGCGCGACGGCGGTCCGAGACACCAAGGCCGTCGAGCTCGTCTGCGAGCTTTGCCCCTGGGACGAAGACGAGGCCTACGAGCGACTGGGCCTCGACGACTTGACCCACCCGGTGCTGGGCGTGGAGCTGCCCTTTCTACGCATCCCCGTGCAGCCTGGCCGCAACATGGCCGTCATCCTGGAGGTCGCCGCGCGGAACCAGCTGCTGAAGGGTGCCGGGCGCCACGCCGCGCGAGACTTCGTGGCGAGCCTCGAGGAGCGGCTCCTTAGTGGTGACGAGGGCAGCGGCGGCCCCGGCTGAGGCCCTCGGCGGCGCACGCGATTCGCGCTAAGCTCCCCGCCGTGGGCCTGCACGTCGTCGTGGTCACCGGGATGAGCGGTGCGGGGCGTTCGACGGCCATTCACGCCCTCGAGGACCTCGGCTTCTACTGCGTGGACAACCTGCCGCCGGCCCTCGCGCCGGCGCTCGTCGCCCTGGCGGAGCGCGCCGAAGAGCCCGCGCTGCTCCAGCGCATCGGTCTCGGCGTGGACGTGCGCACCGGGAGCTTCCTCGAAGGAGCCAGCGACACCCTCGACGGGCTCACGGGCTCGGGCCACGCGCTCGAGGTGCTCTTTTTGGACTGCGGCGACGAGGTGCTCGTGCGCCGCTTCAGCGAGACGCGCCGGCCGCATCCGCTGGCGCCCGGTGGCGCGCTCCTCGCCGCCATTCAGCGCGAGCGTGAGCGCTTGAGCGAGCTCCGCGAGCGCGCCACGCACGTCATCGACACGACCTCGCTTTCCGTCCACGACCTGCGCCGGCAGCTCGTGGCCTGGGTCGCGCGGCCCGAGGGAGGGCCGCGGCGAGCGATGGTCACGCGCATCACGAGCTTCGGGTTCAAGTACGGGGTCCCCGTGGACGCGGACCTCGTTTTCGACCTCCGCTACCTGCCGAACCCGCACTTCGTTCCCGAGCTGCGGCCGAAGACGGGCCTCGACCCGGAGGTCGCGGACTTCGTGCTCGCGACGGAGGAGGCCCAGGAGTTCCTTCGCGACCTCATGCCGCTCCTCGAGCACACGCTCCCGCGCTACGCCCGTGAGGGGAAGGCCTACCTCACCGTCGCCATCGGCTGCACCGGGGGCAAGCATCGCTCGGTGGCCATGGCAGAGACGCTGGCCGCGCGCCTGATGGCGTCCGGGGAGACCGACGCCGCACGCCGGATCGTCGTGGCGCATCGCGACGTGCGGCGCGGGAGGCCGCGGGAGACGTGAGCGAGGCGAACACGGCCTCGCGGCGCGTTCGCATCGTGAATGAGCTCGGCCTGCACGCGCGCGCCGCGGCCCGCCTGGTGAAGCTCGCGAGTAGCTACAGCGCCGTGGTGCACGTCGAAAAGGACGGCCAGCGAGCCGACGCCAAGAGCATCATGGGCGTCCTGCTGCTCTGCGGCGAGCCAGGAGCCATTCTCACGCTTCACGCCGAGGGGCCGGACGCAAAGGAAGCCGTGGACGCGCTCCATGCGCTGGTGCGCGATCGCTTCGGGGAGGGGCGTTGACCGCGCTTCGAGGCGTCGCGGCGAGCTTTGGCGTCGTCGTGGGCCGCGCCGTCGGGCTTCCGCGAAGCGGCCGCACCCCGCGCCGGCGTGTGGTCGACCCGGAAGGGGAGGTGCGCCGTCTCGAGGCCGCCCTCGCCGCGAGCCACGCGAGCCTGGAGAAGGCGCGCTCGGAGCTTCTGGCCGGCGCGCCGGAGGCCGCCGCGCTGCTCGACGCGCCGCTGCTCATGCACGGTGATGCGCTTTTCCTGGACGCGGCCCTCGAAGTGATCCGCCGGGACCGGGTCAACGCCGAGCACGCCACGCTGCGCACGGTGGAGCTGCTCCGAGCGCCCCTCGACCACGCGGCGAGCGCTTACCTCCGTGACCGCGCCGAAGACGTGGCCCAGATGGGTCACGAGATCGTCCGGCACCTGCGCGGCGCATTCACGGCGCCGGACCTCGTCTCGGACAGCGTCATCGTCGCCGAGGAGCTCGGCGCCGCCGACGCGGCGCGCCTGCTCATGGACCCGCGCGTGGTGGGCCTCGTCACCGAGCGCGGCAGCGCGACGAATCACACGGCCATCCTGGCCCGAGCGCTGGCCGTGCCCGCCGTCGTGGGCGTTCGCGACGCCGTGGGCGCCGCCGTCGAAGGCGAGCGTGTCATCGTCGACGGCCTCGGCGGCCGAGTCGTCTTTGCGCCCGAGGACGACGAGGTGCGCGAGGCCGAGGCGCGCGCCGCGCATCACGCGACCTTGAGCCGTGCGCTGGAAGAGCGGGAAGGGGAGGCCGCGGAGAGTCGCGACGGCGTCTCCGTGGCCGTGCTCGCGAACATCGAGATCCCGGAGGAGGCCAGCGCCGCGCTCGCCCACGGCGCCGATGGGGTCGGGCTTTACCGAACGGAGTTCCTCTTCCTCGACCGGCCGGCGGTGCCGGACGAAGAGACGCAGCGGGCCGCCTACGCGGAGGTCGCGTCGCGCATGGCGCCCCGACGAGTGGTGCTCCGGACCCTCGACGTGGGCGGCGACAAGCTCCCGCGCTCCTTTGCCATGCCGGCTGCCACGAACCCGGCGCTGGGCCTGCGGTCCCTCCGCCTCTCCCTCGAACGCCCGGAGCTCATGCGGACGCAGCTCCGCGCGATGTTGCGCGCCGCTCGTGAGGGGAAGGTGGACGTGCTCTTTCCCATGGTCTCCGGTGTGGAGGAGCTTCGGCGGGCCAAGGCCATGGTGGACGAGGTCCGTCAGGCGCTCGGCGCGGAGCTGCGCGGCGACGTACGCATCGGGTGCCTCTTCGAGGTGCCCGCGGCGGTGCTGGTGGCCGACCGTATCCTGCCGGAGGTCGACTTCGCCTGCGTCGGGACCAACGACCTCGTGCAGTACACGCTCGCGGTGGACCGGTCCGACCCGGAGGTCGCGCACCTCGGGCAGAGCCTCGACCCGGGCGTGCTCACGCTCCTGGCGCATCTGGTCGAGGCATCGCGCGCGGCTGGGCGGGAGCTCACCATGTGCGGCGAGATGGCCGCCGATCCCCTCGCGCTCCCGGTCGTTCTCGGCCTCGGGTTTCGGTCGCTGAGCGTCCCCGTGATGAGCCTGCCGCTCGTCCGTGAGCTCGTCCGGCGCGTGGACTTCGGAGAGCTCGGCGTGCTGGCCCGGGACGCGCTCCGGGCGCCGAGCGCGCGCGTGGTGCAGGCCACGGTGAAGGACCGGCTCGCGAGCCAGCTCGGTGAGCTCTTCGAGCTGCGCGGCCGCTGAGACCTTGCGCGGGGCCACCTGCGCCACCACAGCCCGTGCATGGCCACGCAAGACCTCGATGAAGCCACCTTTCGCGAGCACGTCCAGGGGGAGGGCATCCTCCTCGTCGACTTTTGGGCGAGCTGGTGCGGGCCCTGCCGCATGTTTGCCCCGATCTTCGAGAAGGTCTCCGAGGCCCACGAGGATGTGGTCTTCGGCAAGGTGGACACGGACGCGCAGCAGGCGCTGGCCGGCGGCATGGGCATTCGTTCCATTCCCACGCTCATGCTCTTTCGCGATGGCGTGCTCCTCATGAACCAGGCCGGCGTCGTTCCCGAGGAAGCGCTGCACGACATCCTCGCCAAGGCGAAGGAGCTCGACATGGAGCAGGTGAAAAAGGAGATCGCGGAAGCCGAAGCGGAAGGCGAAGGCGAAGGCGAAGGCGAAGCCAAAGCCTGAGGCGCTCAGCGTAGGCTGGGGCTCAAGAGCGGCACGTCCCGCTCCTCCTCGATGCCGCCCCGGGCGAGCGCCGCGTCCAGGAGCACCTCGAGGACCTCGCGCGGCGGGAAGCCGACGTGGTTGCCTACGATCTCACCGCGTGCATCGAGCATGAGAAAGCTGGGCACGCCGGGCAGCGCCCCCACCGCGCTCTCGCCGCTTCGTACGCGGTCATCCGCGTCGTAGGCGAGGGGAAAGGGCGGCGCGACGGCGGCCTCGAAGGCCCCGAGGAACGCTCGTGCGTCCGGCTGGGCGGCCACTCCGAGGACCCGCGCATCGTCCGCGTGGGCCTCCGCGAAGCTCGTCACCGGGCGAAAGGCCGCCTGGCTCGTCGGGTCATAGGTCGCGAAGAAGAAGAGCAGCAGCGGCCGGCCACGGAGATCGCCGACGTGCAGCCAGCTCCCATCGGCGCCGCGAAGCGCGAGCTCCAGGCCCGGGTCCTCGGCGGCGGCGGGCGCTCCCGGACGCGCACCGGCGGCGCCACACGCCGGCAGCATGGACAGGCCGAGGCCGAGGAGGGCGCCCCGCAGCAGGGCCCGCTCAACCGCCCTTTTGCCCGCTGAACTGATCGCCCTTCTCCCGGAAGAGCACGTTGAAGGTGGTGAGGGACCCGTAGCAGGCGGTGATGTACTGCTGGAGCTGCGCCCGCTCATCGATGCTGAGCGTCTTGTTGCCGTTCACCTTCTGCTCGAGCACCCGGAGCTTCTCGCGCACCATGGTGATCTTCTTGAAGAAGACGTCCAAGGGGATGCGCTTCTCCTGCGTGCCCTCGCGGCCGGGGACGAGTACGAGCTCGCCGCCGTTCCAGCGGTCGCCGATGGCGACGTCACGCACTCCGAGCTCGTCGAGGAGCACCTCGCGCAACACCGTGCGGAACTCGTCTTGGTCCATATCGATGCCCAACTCCCGGGGGATCGTCGGCCGCGGCGGCGGCGCGTCGTCCTTCCCTGCATAGGTCCGTGGCGCGCCGGCGACGCGCTTGCGCTTGAGGGCCCCCTCGAAGCTCTGGCCCACGGGCTTGTGGCTCGAGCAGGTGGCCGTGTCCTTGAGCGGTGAGGACCCGCGGCCGAGGCGGCACTCGCCTAGGGCGTGGCCGCGCTCGTCCCGGCGGAGGCGGATGTACCACCCGCAGCTCCCGCAGCGTCCGCTGAGATCGCGCTCGTCGCTCATGGCCGCGCGCAAGGTAGCAAAGGCCGGGCGAAGGCGGGGCACTTGGAGTATCGGAGGGGCGTGCACCACGCTCGCGCGCGCGCGCTCCGGACGCGCCTCGACGCGCTGCTCGCGACGCGGGACCCCGCAGAGGCGAGGGCCGCGGACCCGGTGAAGTACGTGCATCGTTTTGCCGACCCCGCGGACCAGGAGGTCGTCGGGTTCCTCGCGTCGTCCCTGGCCTTCGGCAACGTCGTCGCCGTTCGCGCGAGCATCGAGCGCGCGCTGGCAGCGCTCGGGCCCGCCCCGGCAAGAGCCATCGAGGGGGGCGAAAGCGAGCTCACGCGCGCCCTCGAGGGCTTCGTGCATCGCGTCTACCGCGGCCCGCACCTCGCCCGGGCTCTGGCGGGCCTCGGCGCGCTTCGCCGGGAGCACGGGAGCGTCGGGGAGCGCCTCGCGGAGCTGACGGAGCGGCACGGGTTTCGGGAGGGGCTCGCGCAGCTGGCGGACGCGATTCGCGGCGGCGCCACGGCGGAGCGTGGCCTTCGGCATCTCGTGCCCGATCCCCGCGCCGGGAGCGCGTGCAAACGGCTGCTGCTCTACTGCCGCTGGATGACCCGACCGGCGGACGGCGTCGACCTCGGTCTTTGGCCGCTGGCGCCGGCGGCGCTCGTGATGCCCGTCGATACGCACGTGCATCGCATCGCCCAAAACCTCGGCCTCACGGCGCGCAAGGACGCGAGCTGGCGCACCGCCGAAGAGATCACCGCCGCGCTCCGCCATCTCGATGGGGACGACCCGGTGAAATACGACTTCGCGCTCTGCCACCTGGGCGTGAGCCGCGCCTGCCCGAGCCGGCGCGACCCGGACAAGTGCCGCGCCTGCGTGCTCCGCCCGGTCTGCCGCCAGTGGAAGCGGCCCCGAGGCTCGGCGTAGCTCGGACGCAGCTCAGTAGACGCGGCAGGCGAAGACGCGGTTGGGCGTTTCGATGTGCGCTAGCCGCGGGATCCGGTCCGGGCCGAGCACCTCGACTTCGTCGAAGCCCCCGGCGCGAAGGAAGCTCTCGGCGGCGTCTTGGCTCGCGAAGTCGGGCTTGGCGCTGTGGCCGCGGGTGACCGCGAGAATGCCCAGGCGAATGGCGCTGCTCAGCGCGCGCGCCGTGCCGCTCCGCTTCATGCGGAGGTCGCAGAGGAACACGCCGCCGCCGACGCGGCGGAGCCCCTCGGCGACGGCGGCGACCACGAGGCTTCGCTCCGCTTCGGCCAGGTAGCCGAGAAAGCCCTCGGCCACGATGACCGGACGCTCGGCGCCGCGGAGCGTGTCGGCGAGAAAGGCGTCGAGCTCCGGCGCGAGCAAGTCCCGTGCAACGAGCGTCAGCCCCTCGCTCTCGATGCCGTGGAGCGCGAGCTGCGTGCGTTTGCGAGCGACCATGGGCGGCAGGTCCACCTCGACGACGCGCACGCCCCGTTCCCGCGCCCAGGTGATGCCCCGGCGGCTGAGGCCCGCCGCGAGCTCCACCAGCACGTCCGGCTGGGCGCGCTCGACCGCGTCCTCGAGGAGCGCGTGGCGGAGCTCGAGGTAGTCGAGCATCGAGGGGAGCTGGGGCACCACGGCGGGTACCCACTCGCCGGCGATGCGTACGCCCCAGAACGCCCGGCGTCCCTCCGGCGTCACAAAGGCGAAGCCGTAAGGAAAACCGAGCCGGTACCAAGCGTAGGCGGTGTAGTGCGCCGTGGGCGCGATGCCCGCGTCCTCCGGGGGCTCGGCCTCAGGGCGCGGGTCAGCCTCGTTCCGCATCACGGGAGAAGAATGCCACGTTCCGCGGAGGCCGGTCCCGGCCCGCTCGGGCAGGACGCGACGCGGACGAAAAGCAACGCGCGGAGCGGCCGTTTCTGCTCTTCGGGCACCCGAAGGCGGCCGCGCGCAGTAGGGTCCGCGCGTGCTCTACCGCGCCTTGCTTCGGCCTCTCCTGTATCTGCTGCCCGCGGAGACCGCGCACCACCTCGGCTTCGGCGCGCTTCGCCTGCTGGCCATGCTCCCCGGCGGCCGGGCGCTCTTGCGCGCGCTCTACGCCCATGGGGATGCCGCGCTGGAGACCCAGGCGCTCGGCTTGCGTTTCCCGACGCCCTTCGGCCTCGCGGCGGGCTTCGACAAGAACGCCGAGGGCTTCGAGGCCCTCGGAGCGCTGGGTTTCGGCTTCGTGGAGGTCGGCACGCTGACCGGGCAGGGGCAGCCGGGAAACCCCAAACCGCGCATGTTCCGCTTGCCCAAGGATCGCGCGCTGCTCAACCGCCTCGGCTTCAACAACCGAGGCTCGGCCGACGCGGTGCCGCGGCTCGCGGCCCCGCGTCACACCCTCGTCGGCGTCAACGTCGGCAAGTCCAAGGTCGTCCCGGAAGAGCAGGCCGCCGCCGACTACGTGCTGTCCACGGAGCGCGTGGCGCCCCACGCCGACTACCTCGTGGTCAACGTGAGCTCGCCGAACACGCCGGGGCTTCGCAACCTGCAGGCCGTGACCAAGCTGGCGCCGCTGCTGCGCGCCGTGCGCGAGGCTCTCGACCGCACGCCCCGCGCCGACGGGCGCCGGGTGGCGCTCCTCGTGAAGATCGCGCCGGATCTCGCCGACGACGATGTGGACGCCGTGGCCGACATGGCCCTCGAGCTGGGCCTCGACGGCATCATCGCCACGAACACCACCATCGACCGGAGCGGGCTTTCGACCGCCGCGCCCGCCGTCGAAGCCCTGGGGGCCGGCGGCCTGAGCGGAGAGCCGCTCCGCAGCCGGTCTCTCGAGGTGCTTCGGCGCTTGCGCGCGCGCGTGGGCGACCGGCTCGTGCTGGTCGCCGTGGGGGGCCTCGCGGACGTCGACGCCGCCTGGGCGCGCATCCGCGCGGGCGCCACGCTTCTTCAAGCCTACACGGGCTTCGTCTACGAGGGCCCGGCCCTTCCCGGGCGCATCGCGCGCGGCCTCGCGGCCCGGGCCCGGGCGGAGGGGTTCGAGCGCGTGCAGGACGCCGTCGGCGTGGATCTGGCCGCCGTGGATCTCGCTGTGGAACGCCGGCCCGAGCCGTGAGCGCGACGGCGCGCTCACCGAAATATCCGTGATGCGCGCGCGTCCCCAACAACGGTTATTCGGTGCTCAGGTGCCCGCTCGTGCCCACCGGATAGTGGGTGGCACCGAATATTCGGTGCTTTGGGTCCGTTTGGAACCCCGGAATCGTTGAATTAAATTCCGAACGTAACAGGCACGGTGCCTGCAACGTCGATCCATCACGATGCAGGATGCTTCCATCAGTCGATACATCGACCGTGTACGCGCCATTCCAGCCCTCAGCGCCGAGGAGGAAGTGGCCCTCGCGCGCCGCGCGCGAGACGGGGACCAGGCCGCTCAGGATGCCCTCGCCAAAGCCAACCTTCGCTACGTCGCGGCCATCGCGCTTCGCTACCGGCGCTACGGCGTGCCCATCGCGGACCTCGTCGCCGAGGGCTCGATCGGATTGATGCATGCCGTGCGCAAGTTCGACCCGGACCGGGGCGTTCGTTTCGTCACCTACGCCGGCCACTGGATCAAGGCCTACGTGCTCGAGACGGTCTGTCGCTCGCAGACGCTGGTCGGACCCGGCGGCGGCCCCTTCCGCTCGAAGCTCTTCTTCCGCCTGCGCCGCGAGCGCGCGCGGGTTGCGAGCCTCACGCGGGATCCGGAGGAGCGGCTGACCCTGCTGGCCGACAGCCTCGAGCTGCCGCGGGAGAAGGTCGCGGGCCTCCTCCAACGCCTCGACGGAAAGGACGTGAGCCTGGACCTTCCCGCGTACGACGACGGCCGGGAGACGCTCGGAGACGGCCTCGTCGCCGACTCCCTGCCCAGCGACGAGCTCGCCATGCGACGGCAGCGCGCGGCGTCTCTGGGTGACCGGCTCCCGGACGCCCTCGACGTGCTCGACGAGCGGGAGCGCTTCATCATCGAAAATCGCCTCCTCGTGGACGACGACGACGTGAAGACGCTGGCGACGCTCGGAGCGGCCCTCGGCGTGAGTCGCGAACGCGCGCGGCAGCTCGAGAAGCGCGCCAAGGAGAAGCTCGGCGCCCAGCTTCGAGACCTCGCGGCCTGACGCGCCTCAGCGCTGGCAGCCCGCGCAGAGGTAGGTCGTGCGGCCGCCCTCCTTTCGCGTCGTGATGGCCGCGCCGCAGCGCCCGCAGGGGTCGCCGGCGCGGCCGTAAACGAGGAAGGGGTTCGCGACGTGCGCTCCGTCCGAGAGGTAGGCGATCTCGTCGCCCACGCTCTTGGGCAGGGTGGCGGCGAGCGTGTGCTCGAGGCTCTCCCGGAGGCCCCGCCGAAGCGCGTCCAGCTCCCCTTCGGAGAGCGCGTCGAGGCGTCGCGCCGGGTCGAGGCCCGCGCGGTGACAGGCCTCCGCCGCCTGGATGTTGCCCACGCCGGCAAGGCGCCGCTGGTCCAGCAGCGCGGCCTTGAGCCGGGCCCGGCCGCGAAGGGCGTCCGCGAAGGCGTCCGCGTCTTCGGTGAGGGCGAGCGCGTCCGGGCCCAGCGCGCCCAGGCCCGCCCAGCCATGCACGGCCTTGGCGGTGCCCGCTGCCGTCGCCGCGAATCGGCGCGGGTCGTCGAGCACGAGAAAGCTGCGCCCCACCTGCACCACGAGCCGCGCGTGCTGACCACCGGGCGTGTCCCGAAGCGCCAGCCGGCCGCTCATGCCGAGGTGCAGCCACCAGTGCACGCCGCCCTCGAGCTCGGCGACGAGGTGCTTGCCGTGTCGGCTCGTCGCGATCACCCGGCGGCCGCGCAGCGCCTCGCCGAAGGCATCGTCGGCGCCCGGCGCGTCCATGCGCCGCAGGAGCCGCGGGTCCACGTGCACCACGCCTCGCAGCCGCTCCCGGTCCGTGGCCACGGCGAGCAGCCGCCGGGCGACCTCCGCTTCCGGTAACTCCGGCACGCCCCGGTGCCTACGGCGGCGGCGGCGACGACGCCAGCGCCGGACCGGGTAGCCGGCGCTCTGCGCGGGCTCACGGTCACGGCGGCCGAGCTCGATGCGAAGGTCACCGAGAAGCTGACCGAGGCGGCCCCCGAAATCGAGATGAAGGG
>JBCCAW010000367.1:0-6028 GCA_039814655.1 Myxococcota bacterium
CGCGTCGGCGACGGGGGCGTCGGGTTCGGCCGGCTCAGCGGCTCCGGGCTCCTCGACCTCCTCCTGCGCGAGGGCGCCGGTCGCGGGGACCAGCACGCCGAGGAGAAGGGCGAGACTGAGGGCAAGATACTTCACGAAGAGCTCCACCGGCCCGGGGCACGTCCCCGAGCGAGGCCGCAGGGTGTGCCAGATGTTTCCGAACCGTCAACGCTCGCGTCGAGCGCGAGGCGATCGTCATTTCCTGCACGGCCGCCACGGGTGCGGACGCACGGGGACCGAAACAAGCAACGCTCGGGCCAAACAAAACGGCAGCGCCAAGTCATCGGAATGACGTGACTTACGGACGGGGCGCGTCCGATCGCGCCCCCGTCGCCGGGGGCGGGTCGCGCAGCCACGCGCGATGCTTCGCTGTTTCCGTCATGATCTCGCGTGTTTTCTCGATCCGTAAGCGCACTGACGGGCGCCGCGACCAAAGACGGAGACGTTGAAGACCAAGCGCGCCGTGCCAGGCTCGCAGGAATGGCGAAGACCCCGCACGTGCCCCTCGCGTTCCACCGGCGTCCGCTGGAGGAGATGCGGGAGCGGAGCGAACGCACGCTCGAGGTCGCCCGCGGCCGGCGATCGGTCCGTGTGTTTTCTCGGGAGCCCATCCCCCTCGACGTCGTCGAACGGTGCGTCGCGGCGGCGGCGACGGCTCCGAGCGGCGCGCACAAGCAGCCCTGGACCTTCTGTCTCGTCACGGACCCCGCGCTGAAGTCGAAGATTCGCGTGGCCGCCGAAGCCGAAGAGCGCGAGTTCTATGCGCACCGCGCTCCCGCGTCGTGGCTTGCGGACCTCGCGCCCTTCGCCACCACCGCCGACAAGCCCTTCCTCGAGGATGCGCCGGCGCTCATCGTCGTGATGGCGCAGCGCTTTGGTGCGACGCGCGAGGACGCCCACTACTACGTGAGCGAGTCCGTGGGCATCGCCACGGGCATGCTCATCGCCGCGCTCAACGACGCGGGGCTCGCCACGCTCACGCACACGCCTTCGCCGATGAAGTTCTTGGCCGAGCTGCTTGGGCGGCCGGCGAGCGAGCGGCCCTTCCTGCTCCTGCCCGTGGGCTACCCCGCCGAGGGCTGCGAGGTGCCGGACCTGGCGCGCAAGTCCCTCGACCAGGTGCTCGTTCGCTACGAAGGGTCCCCGCCGTGAACGACCCGCTCGCGGAGCTGGCCCGGGCCTTCGTCCCCCGCGCCCGGGAGCGCGCGGCGGTGCTCCGCGAGCTCCTGGAGGCGGCGCAGGAGCCGGAGGGTATCGAACGCGCGCGACGCGAGGCGCACAACCTCGCGGGCACGGCGGGCAGCTACGGCCTCGCCGCCTTCGGCGCGGCCGTGAAGCGCATCGAGTCGGCGCTCCGTGACGCGGAGGCGGCGCAGCGCCTCGAGGTGCCGGTGCAGGAGGCGCTCATCGCGTCCCTCGACGCCGCGCGCGAACGCCTCTGAGCGCCGCTCAGCCGGCGCGCGCCGTGACCAGGCGATCGAGATGCACGGCCAGCGTCTCCTCGTCGAGCGGCTTCAGGAGAAAGGCGCGCACGCCCAGCGCGGCGAGCACCTGCCAGTCCGCCGCCGTGCCCGTACCGGTCACGACGAGGAGCGGTGGCGGCGTGGCCAGCTCCGCCCGGACCCGCGCCGCGAGCTCCACGGCGTTCCCGTCGGGCAGGTCCAGGTCGAGCAGCACCGCGTCGAAGCGGGCCGTGCCCTGCAGGGCCTCCATGGCCCCGGCCACGCTATCGACGGCGACGACGCGCGCCCCGGGGTAGAGGCGCTCGAGGTAGAAGGCCAGGAGCACGCGGAAGTCCGCGTCGTCGTCCACGACGAGCAGGCGGCGCGGCAAACGTCTCCGTAGCGTCTCGCCCGCCCGAGCGAGTTCCTCGCGAAAGGCCTGCACGCTCTCCTGCCGCTCGAGGGGCCGTTTCGCCAGCGCGCGGAGGAGCGGCGCGTCGAGCACCGGCGGCAGGTCGCCGCGCACGCTCGAGGGGGCCGGTGGCGCCTCGTTCACGTGTTTGCGGAGCATGCGGATCGGGTCGTCCTCGAGAAAAGGAAGGCGCCCCGTGAGCATCTCGAAGGTCATCACCGCCAGCGAGTAGAGGTCCGCCCGCGGCGCGAGCGCCGGCACGATGCGGCCGTGGATGCGCTCCGGCGGGCAGTAGGCCGGCGTGCCCGCGACGCGGGTCTCTTCGCCGCCGAAGATCCCGAGGGCCCGGGAGAGGCCGAAATCCATGACGCCCACGCGGAAGGCGGGGCCGATGAGCACGTTCGAGGGCTTCACGTCCCCGTGGAGCAGACCCGCCGCGTGAACGGCCTCCAATCCCCGGGCCGTCTGGTCGGCGATGGCCAGCGCCTCGTCCACGGAGAGCCCCTGGGGCGCGCTCTCGATGCGCTTCTCCACGGTGGTCCCGGGCACATGCTCCATCACCAAATAGGGCGCGCCCTCATGCTCCCCGAGGGAGAAGACGCGCACCACGTTCGGGTGGTCGACCTTGGCCATGGTCCGCGCTTCGGCGCGGAGTCGCCCGCGGCCGCGCTCGTCGAGGCTGCGCAGGACCTTGATGGCCACGTCGCGTTCGAGGACTTCGTCCCGGGCCAAGAGCACCGTGCCCATGCCTCCGCTTCCGAGCTCGGCGCGCACCTCGTAGTCGCCGATGCGTTCGCCGATGACGGGAACCGCCGAGGTGCTGCGCCGGGTCTCCCGTCCCCGTCGACCCGGACCTCCGCTGGCGATGCGCGCGAGGAGCACGGCCATCTTCTCCGCCGAGCGGAAGCGGTCCTCGGGCCGGCGCGCCAGCGCGCGGAGCAGCGCGGCCTCGAGGCGCGGCGGAAGCGTTGGGTCGAGCTCCCGCGGTGGCGTGATCGTGCCGTTCACGCGCGGGTCCCCGGGGGCCCGTCCGAGGAGCAGGTGATAGGCGAGGGCGCCCACGGCGTAGATGTCGCTTCGTGGGTCCACCGCGTCGCCGTCGAGCACTTCCGGCGCCGTGTACGCCGCGTCATGCGTCATCGCCGGCGGAGCGAGGGTCTCCGAGGACGCTTCGGTGCCCTCGGCGCCCCTCTGCCGCCGCGCGGCGCCGAGGGCCATGAGCTTCGGCGTCGGGCCGTCAGGGCCCTCGGCGACGATGACCGACCGGGGCGGAACCTCTCGGAGCACGAAGCCGTTCTCGTGCGCTGCCTGCGCGGCGCCCAGGAGGCGAATGGCCACGCGGAGCACCGCCGCCAGAGGCTGCCGATCCCCGGTCGCGAGCACATCGGCCAGCGTCTCGCCCTCCGTCGCCTCGAGGACCACGTAGGCCGGGTCATCGTCCAGGCGGACCTCGAAGACGCTGGGGAGCGCCTCGTGCGAGAGCGCCCCCAAGATGCGTGCCTCACGCACGAAGGTGCGCCGCAGCTCGGAGGAAGAGGCCCGGCGCACCGTACGCACGAACACCTCTCGGTCGAGGCGCTCGTCGTGCGCGCGGAAGAGCGCGCCCGTCGCGTCCTCGGCGATGAGCTCGCCGAGCACATAGCGCTCCCCGAGTTGCTGCGCGGCCGTGGTCGTCCCGGTCAAGATCTGAAGTGTAGGTGGGCGAGGGTGAAATCGTCATCGGACGCGTCGCGGCGCGTCGAGAGCCGAACCCTCCGCGTCGGCGGCCGCGTTCAAACGCCAGCTGGTCGCTCGGCTCCCTCGGGCGCGTCGGCGCGGCGTAGGGAAAGCCGAGCGCCCGTTCGGGGTCGCGTGGACCAGGAACGGGCGCTCGAGGCCGTTACTTGAGGAGCCCGCCGAGGGCGTCGCCGACGCCTCCCGGCAGCTTCTCGGCGATGCCGCCGCCGATGTGCTCCTTGAGCACGTCGGCAACGACGTCGGCGGCCTTTTGCGCCATGCCGTCGTCGAGACCCACGGTCTCCTTGAGCTTCTCGATGATCACGCCCTTGATCGCGTCGATGTCCATGCTCTCGTCTCCTCAGTTCTTGCCCAGCGCCTCGACCACGCTCGTGTCGAGGTGCACATCCATCTGCGGGAAGGGGATACCGATGCCCTTCGCGTCGAGGGCCATCTTCGTGGCGCGAATCGTCGCCTCGTAGACGTTCCAGTAGTCGGGCGTGCTGCACCACACCCGCACCTGCCAGTCGACGGAGGAACCGCCAAGGCTCTTCAAGAAAATCTGCGGTTCAGGGTCCGAAAGCGCACCGGGGATGGTCTTCACGGCCTCCTCGAGGCAGGCGCGCGTGGCGTCGAGGTCGGCGCCGTAGTCCGCGCCCACGTCGATATCGACGCGGCGCTTGTCGTAGGCGCCGATGTTCGTGATGACGTCGCCGAAGATCTTGTTGTTGGGAACGATCTTCTTCTGGCTGTCGAGGGTGCGGATCTCCGTGGTGAAGAGTTCGATCTCCTGCACGAAACCCGTGACGCCCGCGGCGCTGACGAAATCCCCCACCTTGAAGGGCCGGAAGATGAGCAGCATGGCGCCGGCGGCGAAGCTCGAGAGCGTACCCTCGAAGGCGAGGCCGATGGCGAGGCCCGCGGCACCGATCACGGCGGCGAAGGTCGAGGTCTCGATGCCGAAGACGCCGAGCACGCCAAGAACGACGGCGATGAGCACGAGGTAGCGGACCAGGTTGGCCACGAAGCGGCCGAGGGTCTGGTCGATGTTCCGCTTCTCGACGACGTTCCGGATGCGGCGGCCGATCCAGCCGGCGATGATCCAGCCGACGAAGAGCGCCAGGAGTGCGCCTACGATCTTCGCGGCCCAAGGGGCCACCTGCTCGTTCAGCGCGTCGAGGATCTTGTCCGTGCTGAAGGAGGGCAGGTCGTCCGTGGACGGCTGCGCGTGGGCGGTGGCCGTGAGCACGAGCGTGCCCAGGAGCGCCGCGAAGGACGCTTTGAGGTGGTTCAGTCGGTTCGTGATGTACTGCATGTCAAAGCACCGAGTAGATGAGGCTGACGAGGGTCTGGTAGTCGGTCTCGAGCGCACCGGGGACCGGGTCCGTGTCGTGGAGGATCCGAAGCTTGAGCTCGAGCTTCAGGTTCTCGAAGATGGTGGTGCGAAAGGCCGCGTCCGCGTTGATGCGGAGGTCGTAGGGGGCACCGTCCGCCGGCGCTGCGAGGGCCGGGAGCAGCTCGAGGCCGAGCACGAGCTGGCTGGTCTCACCGATCCTGCCGTCGTAGCCGAAGAAGACCCGGGCCGCGTGCACGATGTCCGTGTCGTCGAAGAAGCACTCAGGCCGGTCGGGCTCTGTGGCACACACCTCGGGCGCCTGGTCCTCGGGCAGGGCGATGGGGTTCGGGAAGCGGTTGTCCCAGGTAAGGTCGTAACCCGCTTCGACCCAGGCTCGCTGCGTCTGGGCGCCCTCTTCGTCCTCCGCGATGTAGAGGTTTCGGAGGTAGCCGATCTGGGCCTGCAGGCGCGTGTCGAGGCCGGCGAAGGTATCCCAACGATGGCGAATCGACGCGAAGACGGCGTCCCGGGCGGTCAGAAAGAGGTCGTAGCGGGCGAGCGCCACCGAGTTGCGCACCGTGTCCTCGAGGTCCGTCTCCGGGTCGTTGATGTCGAGGCGCGCGCGGCCGTAGCTGAAGGCCTCGTCGATGGTCAGCGCGTGGCGCCCGCGTACCAAACGGAAGCTCGCTCCGAAGTTCAGCGTCCAGGCCTGCGTGTTGCCGGCGCTGCCGACGAAGCCGCCGCTCACCGCCAGGGAGGTTGTGTTCTCCTCGGGCGCGTCCGTCGTCGCGCGCTCGGTGAGCTGGGCTGGGCCCTCGGGTTGGGCGAGCAGAGCGGATGGTGTCGCCATCCCTGCGATGAGCGTGGCGAGGGCCACGCGCGTCCTTGAAGTCATGCCGTACTACCTTTCTGCGGTGTTTCACCGCACCGGCTTCTGGCGCGCGTATACCCCAAAAAGGGGTGTCATGTGCAAGGTCGGCGACGAAAACCCCGCGGCTTCCGCTTTTCCGCCCGACGCTAGTCGACCAGGAGCTGCTCGAGCAGGTCGAAGTTGACGGCCTCGTCTGCGTCGATCTTCCCGTC
>JBCCAW010000620.1:0-3461 GCA_039814655.1 Myxococcota bacterium
CTCCATCGCCTGGAGCCGGCGCAAGCACCAGGTGACCCAGGCGCTCAGCGACGCGCTCAAAGAGCCCGTGCTCGACGTCGGCGTGAACCGGGCCATCGCCGTACTTCAGGAGAACGTGGCCTTCGATGATCTCCTGCTCGTCTTCAAGCACGAGGAGGACTTCGGCGGCGCGAGCCTCCACTACAAGGTCATCGAGGGCGGCGAGCTCACCCACGATTCGCGTGCCCCGGCGGCGAGTGTGGACGACTTCATCCGCTTGGAGGCCCCGGCGCTGCTCCGGGGCGAGTCCAGGGCGCTGCTCGAGCGCTTCGGGGTGTCGAAGGGGCGGGAAGAAGTGCTCATCAGCGGCGTGCGCCGCAAGCAGGTGCTCGGCCGCGTGGTGATCACGAGCGCGCACGGCGAGTTCAACACCTATGACCGGGACCTCGTGGAACTCTTCGCCGACTACCTGCGACAGCGTGTGGTGGACTTCAACCGCGAGTGGAAGCGCCTCTCGCTCACCTTCTCCCCGGGCACGGTGAAGCGCCTGCTCCAGCAGGACGACTACCGCGCGCGCTTCCTGGCCCCGGCGGAGCACGACGTGGCCGTGATGTTCTGCGACATCAGCGGCTTCACGCGCATCAGCGAACAGCTCTTGGGCGAGCCCGCGCTCATTGGCCAGCTCGTGGACGTGTGGGGCCGGCAGGTGGTGGACATCGTCTGGGAGACCGGCGGCGTCTTCGACAAGATGGTCGGCGATTGCGTCATCGGGCTCTGGGGCCCGCCCTTTTTCGACGTGACGCCGGAACAAGCCTGCGCTCGGGCGGCCGAGGCGGCGCGGCGCATCCGCGACGTGACCCGGGAGCTCGCGGCGGACCCGCGCTTTCCCCAGCTCGCGGACGCGGACCCGCCCATCGGGGTGGCCACGGGGCTCAGCTTCAGCCGGCTCTTCGTCGGCCTCTTTGGGCCGAACGAGGACTACACGGGGTTCAGCTCGGGCATGAACAACACCGCGCGGCTGCAGGGCCTGGCCGCGCGGGACGAGATTCTCTGCCTGGAGCCTTTCGCCACGGTGATGGGTGCCCCGGAGCGCTTCGGGGACGTGCGTTCGGCGCCGGTGAAAAACGTCGCCGAGCCCTTGCGCTTTCGAAGGCTCGTGGCGGCCGGCTAGCAGGCCCACCCGGCACGCGCGACACCCGCGACGCGGAGGCGCCGGCGTCGAATGGGCCGCACGCCTCAAGGTGACGCGAAGGCCACCGTTGATCTTCGCGTGAGCTCCCCCTCCTCGAGCCCGGCGCCTCCCTACTCGGCGCGTTCGTCCGCGCCGCCGAGCCTGGACCTCGGCGCCGTGGTCGCGGTCATCGACCCGGCTCTTCCGGAGGAGCCCTCACAGGTCCTCGCCGACGTCGCGCAGGCCGCCGCCGCCGCCAACCTGCGCACGGTGGTCGTGGGCGAGCTACCGGCGCCGCTGCGAGCTCACGTGCAGGCCCACGTGGCCGGTCCGCGAACGACGCGAGTTCCGGGCATGCTGACGATCCCGCCGCGGCGCGATCCCCGGGAGCTCGTGCGTCAACTGGCCGGCGCAGGCGGCAACGTGTGCCTCGTAGACCTCCGGGCCACGGGCCCCGGCGCCGCCGCCCTCGCCGATGTGTTGCTCGTGGTTTGCCAGGACGCGGACGCCGGCCGCCTGGAGCTGGTCGTGGACATGGCGCTGGCCGCGCGGCTCCGGGACCTGGCGCGCGACAACGCGGAGGCGCTGAGCCTCGAGGGGCTACTCTCAGGGCCCACCGCGCCGGCCGACGCGCTGGCCCAGGCCGGCGGCGCGCTGCCCCGGCTCATCCTCCAGAGCCTCGAGTCGCTCCGCGTCGACGTGGTGGGCGAGGGGCCGGGGTCCGTGGCCTTCGCCGAGCGCCTGAGCGAGCGCTGGGGCGTGCGCCTGCCCGCGGTGCACCGCCGCTACTCCATCGGGGTGTTGCAGACGCGCCTGCTGGCGCCGAACGCCCGGGAGCTGCGCCGCACCCGCGTGAACCGCACGCGGCGCTCGAACGGCGGCTCGGTGCTCAATCACGTGCGCGCCGAGCCGCGGCATCGCGTGCAGCGCGCCTGCCGCGTGGAGACCGCCGACGGGACCCGTTGGGGCGCCTGGCTCGTCGACATCTCCGGCTCCGGCGTCGGCCTGATGCTCGACGCGCCGGTGCACGTGGGCGACGTGATCGGCGTGGAGCTGCCCGACGGTATGCAGGAGGCGGAGATCAAGCGCGTTCACGGACGCCAGGTCGGGGCGTCGTTCACGGGCCGAAAGCGCGCTTCGCGCGCGAGCTGAGGCGGCGGCTCCGCGTCCGCCGGAGCGACGCCGCGATGGGCGCGGGCCCGCGCCTAGGCTTCAGCTGCCGCCGTCGACTTCGACGCGCGACAGGCCCGCGGTGTTTGCGCAGTAGCGGCGCCCCTCGCCGCCCACCTCGGTGCGGCAGGCCTGCGTGCTCCGGCAATCGTCGTCGCTGGTGCAGGGCGCAGCGCAGAGGCCTTCGCCCCCGCCGCCGGCGACGAGCTGCGCGCAGATGTTGCCGCCGCTGCAGCCCGAGTCGGTGATGCAGCGCCCGTCGTCGACGCAGCCTTGAAGGCCGAAGAGCGCCGCAGCGAAGAGCCCGGCAGCGAGGAATGAGCGCGTCATGGCCGGGCACCCTAGCGAGCTAGGCTCCTGGGGGTCAACGGCGCGCCGTGCGCTGACGATGGTCCTAGACGTCCGGCATGGACGACGGGGAGCTGGGGCCGGCGGATGCGCTCTTCGTGCCGGCCGAGGCCGTGCGCGACGACCCGGCGCATGGCTGGGTCGACGGGACCGCCGAGCTGGTGGACGCCTGCTATGCGGCGCTCCTGCGTCCCGCGGAGCTGGCACCCGAGGCGCTTCGAACCGTTCATGTAGACCACTTCCGGACGCAGGCCTTCGCCGGCGGCTTTTCCCAGTACGTCTACAACGCGCGTTGGGAGCCGCTGGCCGTGGGGGTCCTGCGCCACGGGCTTCGGGCCGTGGGCGCGCCGGAGACGGCGGCGCTCTTCGACGAGGGCGTGCGCCTGGTGGCGTCGCTCGGGCCCGCGCGCCTCGCGGCGTTTCTCGAGAGCCGCTTCTTTGGGCCCAACCCCGAACGTGAGGTCTTCGGGGCCCTCGACCGCCGGCTGCAGCTCGTGCTCGAACGCGAGGACCTCCGCCGGCTCAACGCGGCCGCGGTGCAAGAATGCGAGCGCCTGCGGGTCGAGGCGGGCCAGGTAATCGAAGCGCGGCTCCAGCGATGGCATGCGGCGCTGCCGGACCGGGAGGCCCGCCAGGCCGAGGCCCAGGCCGCCGAGCCGCGCTACCGGTGCCTCGCCCGGGCCGCCTGCGCCGCCGCCGCGGTCACGCGCCGGAGCGTGACCGCCGGCGCCCCGACGTATCATCACGAGGGCGCCATCCGCATGGGCTGGCACCACGAGACCGACCCGGGACC
>JBCCAW010000279.1:0-7672 GCA_039814655.1 Myxococcota bacterium
CCGCGAGCGGGTCGAGGGCGAGGAGCACGTCGACGATGCGCTCGGCCGCCGCCGCGCGCGTCCCCTCGCTCAAGCGGCCGCCTCGTCCTCGCGATCGTCGGCCAGGGGCGAGGGGGCCGTACGCACGCCACTTCGCTCCCGGCGCGCGACCGGCGCGCCGGCAGCGTCGAGGGCTTCGAGGTGCGCTCGCTCGTCGCTCGGGAGCGCCTCCGCGAGGAGCGACGCCCAGGTCTCCATGAAGAGCACCGTGTCCTCCCGCGAGGTGTGCCGGAGCGGCCGCCGCTCGGCGGGGAGGCGACGCACGACGTCCGGGTGGTTCAGGCGCTCGAGATAGCCGATGTCCTCGGCCTCGAAGCCGAGCGCGTACATCTCGCCCAGGATCACATCCATGGGGAGCCCGCTCGTCGCGCAATACTCCCGGGCCTGCTCGCCCCAGTCTCCCCCGCGCTGGAAGGCGGCGTCGTAGATCTCCCGGGCCGAGTAGTCGGTGATCGTCTGCGCGAGGTTGCCGCAATTGCACTTGGCGAAATGGGACCAGCGGTAGGCGGAGCCTTCGCGGAGGCGGAGCGCAGTCTTCCGAAGGGCGCGCACGAGCGCGACGGTCGCTTGAGCCATGGGCGAAGCATAGGGCCGCCACGGCGAGGCGAACAATCCGCTAAGCTACGCGCGCCCGAGGAAGGTCATGCCCGTCTGCCGCGCCTGCGAAGAAGAAGTCGACGAACTCCACCCCGCCAAGGTGGACGGAAAGCGAAAGCGCGTCTGCGAGGACTGCCTCGAGCTCCTCGAAGAGCAGGCCGAGATCGCCGCCATGAGCGAAGACGCCATCCGCGACATGATGGGCTACAAGGGCAAGTGGTAGCGGCGCCGGGCCGCTGAGCGCTCGGAGCGGTCTCAAAGCGAGGTCAGGAACGCCAGGAGCGCCGCGCGGTCCTCGGCGCGGAGCGCCTCGTAGGCCCGGCGGCTAGCCCCGCCCTCCGCCTCGTGGCGCGCGATGGCGTCTTCGATGGAGAAGGAGCGCCCGTCGTGCCACCAGGGGCCCGTCTGGCCCAGGCCCCAGAGCGGCGGCGTGCGGAACTCGCGCTCCGTGGCGTCGAAGTCCGGCACGCCGCGGAAGGCCTCGGGCTGCACGTCGTGGAGCAGGAGGTCCGTGTACGCCCGCACGGGTCCGTCCGGCCCGTCGACCACGGCGTGGCAGCTCGTGCACCCCACGCTCGCGAAGAGCGCCTCGCCGGCAGCCTCCGCCCCGGGGTCGCTCGCTCTCGGCGCCGGCGGCGCGAGCTCGTTGAGCCAGAACTCGAGGTCCCGCATGTCGGCGAGACCGATCTCCGGGTCCGGCACCTCGTCGTCGTCCGCCAGGGCCCCAAAGGTCTGCCCCGGGTCCGGGGGCAGCGTGAAGCCGAGTTCGGCCGTCAGGGCGTCGCGGACGAACTCGCGCGTCGAGGGCACCTGTGCCTTCCAGCCGAAGCGTCCCACGCGCCCGTCGGGGAGCCGGTTGACCCGGCCGCTGATGCCGTCGCCGTTCGCATCGTCCGGGTCGGCGAGGGCTTCGAGGAGCGCCTCCGGCAGCGCATCCAGCAGACCCATGCCCAGCATGGTCGGCGTCTGTCTCGCCTCGAAGAAGGTGGCCCCGTCGGCCGGCGCTGGACGCTCCGCCTCCGTGCTGAAGCGGTGCGCGAGCCCCCTGGGCTCGTTGACCTCGCCGGGAATGGCCTGGCGAAACACGTCGACGTCCGTGGGCCCGGCGCCGCCGGGCACGGGATCGAAGTGGCAGGCGCGGCAGGCGTCGCCGTTGAAGACGGGCCCGAGGCCTTCGCTCCGGAAGCGATCCGTATCGGCCACCTCACGGCCCCGGAGGAACTTCGCCGCCTCCTCGGCGTCGAGCGCACGACGCGGTCCCCCGGGCGTTCCCACCTCACCGAGGGGCGCGTCCGGCGCGATCAAACCCGGCGTACGCTGCGCGCGGCCACCGAGGCTCTCGAGGAAGGCGAGGAGCGCATCCCGGGCGTCGCTCGCGAGCTCGGCGTAGCCGTCCCGGGCCGCGCGGGCCTCGCCGCCATGAAAGCGGATGGCCTCATCGAGCGTGTCGGCACGGCCATCGTGCAGGTAGGGCGCGGCCGCAGCGACGCCCCAGAGGGGCTGGGTGCGGAACTCGAAGCCCGTGGCATCGCGCATGGGCACGCCGTCGGCGAGCTCCGGTCCCATGTCGTGGAGCAGGAGGTCCGAGTAGAGCGGCACGAGGCCACGGGGGCTCTCCAGCGCGCGCACATGACAGTCCGCGCAGCCCACGGCCTCGAAAAGGCCTTCGCCTTCGCGTGTGCGCTCCGTGGGCGGCTCCGGCTCGGGGGCCGCGAGCAGCATGGCCCAGGAGACCAGCGCGAAGAGGTCGTCCTCGGCGAGCTCCGGGTCCGGAATGCCGTCGTCGTCCTCCGTCGGTTCGTCCGGCGCCGCGGCCTGGAACTGAACGGCGCGGCCGACGTCGCCGGTCAGCGGCGCGCGGCTTCCGCGTACGGTCTCCGGGCTTGGCACCGGGAGCTGGGCCCGGGAGGTCGGGCCGAGCGGGTCCGTGGTGATGCCCAGGTGGTTGAAGAGAGGCCCGCGAATGAAGCCTTCGATGCTCACGGTCTGCGCCTTGCGACCGAAGCGGCCCACGAAGCCCCGGTCGAAGTTCGGCCGGCCGCTGATGCCGTCGCCGTCCCGGTCCTCTGGGTCGGCGTGGGCGAGGATCGCCTCTTCGGAGATCTCGGCCAGGAGGCCCACGCCGAAGAAGGGGATCGGGTTCCGCAGCGCAAAGGCGTCGGCGCCCTCGTCCGTGGCGCGCCGGCGCGCCTGACCCACCGTGTAGTGAGGCAGGACGCCGCTCACGCCGCGCTCGAGGTAGCCCTCGGTGCCGACGCGCTGGCCCACGAGCAAGAAGTCCCGGTAGCGCGCGCCGGCGCCGCCGAAGACGGGCTTTTCGTGGCAGGCGCCGCAGAAGACCACGTTGAAGTGCGGGCCGAGCCCGTCCGTGGGCGCGAAGCGGCGAAGCGCCACCTCTTCGCCGCGCGCGAAGACGTCCTGCTGAGCCTCCGTCGCCGTGGGGAGAGCGCTTCCGAGCGATCCGTAGATGCCCTCGGCCAGGGGCACCGGGTCGTCGCCGCAGCCCACGAAGACCTGGGAGAAGGCCAGGAGATACAGGACGCGCTTCATTCGTCGGCTCCGAGCTGCCGCGCGTACACGAGCCCCCGGTAGGGGCCGGTGGGCTGGGAGAAGTTCCCGCCGACCGCCGTGATCGCGCCATCCACGCCATGGACGGCGTGAACGTCCCGGCACGGGAAGTTCGGGCAGTCCGTGAAGAACTCGTCGAGGAGCTCGCCGCTCGCGAAGTCGACGCGGAGCAGGTTGCCCTCGACGCTCCCGAAGTGCACGACGTCCGGGGTGCCCATCCATACGCCGTTCAGCCCCGGCGTCGCGCCGAGGGAGCGCTCGGCCCAGGTGCTGCCGTCGTAGGTCACCATCACCGCGTTGCTGCGACCGCCGGCGATGGCGATGCGGTCCGGACCCGTGCCCCAGACGGAGATGAGGTCGCGCGTCGTCTCGAGCACGACCTGTGTCCAGGCGGCGCCGTCGTAGCGGAGGAGCACGCCCTCCTGGCCGACCACGATCACGTCGCTCGGCCCGGAGCCCCAGACCTTGAAGAGGGCGGCGGTGGGACGGTCGAGCTCCGGCAGCGCGACGAGGCTCCACGCGGTCCCGTCCCAGCGGAGCAGCGTCGCTTCCGAGCGGCCCTCCCGGCCGAAGGTGCCGCCACCGACCGCGTAGAGCGAGTCCGGCCCGTCGCCCCAGATGCCCCAGAGGTCCTGGTCCGTGGGGCTCGGCACCTCGCTCCAGGTGCTCCCGTCGTAGCGGAGAATGGTGCCCGCGTTGCCGACGGACCAGACGTCGTCGGGACCGAAGCCGAAGACCCAGTTCAGCAGCGGCACGGATCGCCCGAGAGCCTCCTCACGCCACTCTGCTCCGTCGTAGCGCAGCACGCGCCCGGTGTCCGGCTGACCGCCAACGGCGAAGAGGTCGTCCGCGGACGGGCCCCATACGCTGAGCAGCCAGCCATCGGCGGCGAGGGCTTCCCCGTCGGGCTGAGGCTCCCACTCCGTCGCGCCCGCGGGCACGCCGCTCCCCCCGCCGCAGGCGACGGCGAAGACCACGAGTAGAGAGAAAAGGCGTCGTCCGCGCGGACGACCTGAAGAGAGGGATCGGGTCATGGCAAGGAAGCTCGGCACGGAAGGCCGGGGTCCCAGAATGAAGGCATAGCGAGCGCTATGCCAAGGTCTCTCGTCAAGGAGAACGGCGTTGGGCCGTGCCAAACCGAGCCAGCTCGCGCCAGCTCGCCGCATGGAGGATCCGTACGCTCAGTTCGAGCTGGCGCGCGCGTCCACGTCGAGGGCGCGCGCGTAGCCGTCCGCGCACCGGACCCAGCTGCGTCGGGCGGCGATGTCGGCCTCGAGTCGCCGGGCGAGCAGCCCGCGGCGCGGACGGTAGCCGTCCGTGAGCTCGACTTCGCCCAGCCGCACGACGACCACGTGCGTCGGCCACGCTTCGGGACGCAGCGGCGCGAGAGCCGCGGCCAGCACCTCGCCGTCGACGCGGGCATGACGTGCGAGCGCGACCACCGCCGCCGGCCCGTCCTCGCGGGCGAAGGCCAGCGCGAGCGCGACGCGCCCGTCCGTCTCCAGTGCCTCCTCGAGCTCGCGCGGCCAGACCGGGACGCCATCGCTGCCAAGCGCAGCCTGGTCGAGGCGCCCGAGGAAGCGGTGGTCGCCCTCCCCGTCGCGTACCAGCACGTCGGCGCTGGCGAACCAGCGGTCCCCCTGGGTGAAGACGTCACGAAGCACGTCGTCGCGCGCCGGTCCGCCGCCATGGCCTGGGTGCCGTTCGTCGTCGCGGAGCAAGAGCACGCCGGGCTCGCCGGTGCGCGCCCGCCACATATGTCCGTCGGCGTCGCGGGGGAAGGTGCCGCTCCCCAGGTCGACCGGCACGAGGGCCATGGCGACGCTCCCGGGCAGAGGCCGTCCGACGCCGCCGACCTTGCGCCCGGAGGCGTTGGCGAGCACGGCGCTCGACTCCGTCGAGGCGTAGAACTCGAGCACCCCGACCCCGAAGCGCTCGCGCAGCGCGGTCCAGACCGCCGGGCGCATTCCACTGCCGGCGACGAGGCGAAGGGGCACCACCGAGTCGGCCGGGTCGTGCGCGGCGAGGATGAGCGGCCGGCACATCTCCCCCGCATAGAACACCACGGTCGCTCCGTAGCGACGCACCTCGGACCAGAAGCTGGCCACGTCGGCGTCGAGGCGCCGCGCGAGGGGCGCCTCGGCGAGCGCGAGGCGTGCGCCGCTCACGATGGCGCTGCCAACGGCCACCAAGATGCCCGCGGCGTGATGGAGCGGAAGGGCGGCGTAGACCGTGTCGTCGGAGGTGAGCGTGCAGGTGGCCGCAGCGCCGAGGGCAGAAAAGGCCCAGCGACCGTTGGTGATGCGCGCCATGCGCGGGGTCGTCTCGCCATGACGGGGCGCGGTGAAGAGCACGAGGGCGAGGTCCCGCGCCTCCCCGGCGTCGAGCGCGAGCTCCTCCGGGAGCGTGACCCCGGCTGGGTCGATGGCCTCGAGGTCGATCACGCCGGGGATGCCCAGGTCCCGGGGCTCGCCTCCACCGCCGAGCACCCGCACGGTACCCGCGCATACGCGCAAGGCGCGGGCGGCAGCTTCGGGCTCGGCAATGACGGTCCCGGCGCCGGCCGCTTCGAGGCAGCGCATGAGCTCCTCGTCGCTCCCTTGCGGGCGCAGCATGACGGCCACGGCGCCCAAGCGATTGAGCGCGGCGACGGTCGTGAGCGTGCTGGGCCGGGCGCTCATGAGCACGCCGACCCGTGCGCCGGGGCGAACGCCCGTCGCGTGCAGCCCGCGTACCACGTGGTCGACGCGTCGGTCCGCGTCGCCGTAGCTGAAGGCACGGCCTCGCCAGAGGAAAAAGAGGTCGTCGGGCGCCGTCTCCGCGCGCGCCCGGAGCGCCTGGCTGAGCCCCACGCGGCTGCTGGCTTCCATGCGCTCGAGCTGGCCGATGCGCGGCACCTGGTAGCGGAGGCTCCGGAGCAGGCCCCCAGCGTCTTCGGCCCAGCGCCCGGCCTTCCGTCCGACGCTCGCCACGGCGCCCTTGGCCACGTCGCCGAGCAGCGCCAGGTCGAGGCCCGCCTCCTCCGAGGCGGCGACGACGACGCCGGGCGCCGTTGCAGGCGCCGGCGGCAGCGCGGAGGTGCCGGGCCGGAGGAGCCGCGGCCGCTCGCCGCCGCCGTCGCGCCAGCGCATCCACTCGACCACGGTCGGCCAGGTGTGGGCGAGGGACGTGGAGCCGACAACGAGCCCAAAGTGCCCCGCGGGCAGCAGCACCTCGTGAATCTCGCTCCGCGGGACCGCTTGACGCACGGCACGCACGGCCGGGACGCGCGCGAGCTCGTCGCGTTCACCGACGAAGTAGAGGATCGGCGTGTCGATGTCCGCGAGGGTCACGGTGCGCCCGTCGATGACGAAGCCGCCGCTGATCATCCGGTTGTGGATGACGAACTCGTCGATGAACTTGCGAAGCGCGGGCCCGGGCCACGCCACGAAGCCCTCGCCGCCGAGAAAGCGTCGGCGCTGCTCCCGGCGCTCGAGGGCGCGTCGGTCGTGGAGCTTGGCCACGAGCTCCGCCATCTGCGTCGCTTCCTTGCGGAGGGAGATGAGCTTGAAGCCAAGGCTCGAGAGGAAGCCCGGGATGCCGTCGACCTCGGAGAGTGGCCGGTCGAGGGCCGCGTGCAGGGCCCGGTAGATCTGCTCCGCCGCCCCCTCGGCCACGGCCGGCAGGTTTCGGTTGAGGTCGACGGGGCTCCCGAAGGTGATGAGCGACGCCAGCCCCTCGGACCGGCGAAAGGCCGCGGCCTGGTAGACGAACATGCCGCCCTGGGAGTAGCCGGCGAGATGGACGTCCCGACCCGTGCGCCGACGAACCTCGTCCACGGCAGCGCTGACGGCGCGGACGTGGTCGTCGAGGGTCCGCTCGAGGCCCCCTTCCTCGTGCTCCGGCGCGCCGAAATCGCAGAGCCAGAGGTCCACGCCGGCGTCCTCGAGCCACCGGACTGCGCTGACCTCCGGTGACACGTCATAGATCTCCGAGGCGACCATGAGCGGTGGCACCAGGAGCAGCGGGCCGACGTCGGCGGTGGCCCCGGACCCGGCGTAGTGCCGCAGCCGGTAGGTCCGCTCACGGTGCGCGACGGCGTAGGGCGCCGGCTCCGGCTCCGTGAGGTGACCGACGCGAACGAGCTCGAGGGCGTTCTGCGCGCCGGCGAGGAGGCGCGCGAAGCCCGACCGGCTCGGCGACGGCTCCGGTCCCCCGCCCCCGTCGTCCCCCTGACCCTCCTCGTCCACGCCCGAGGTCTGCGCCCCCGAGCCGCCCCCGTCCAGCCCCACCAGGGCCCGGGACCCGGATATCGCACGCGGAGTCGGAGTCGGAGGCGGGAACGGAGGCGGAGCCGGAGTCGGAGTCGGTGACGGTGACGGAAACGGAAACGGAAACGGAAACGGAAACGGAAACGGAAACGGAAACGGAAACGGAAACGGAAACGGAAACGGAAACGGAAACGGAAACGGAAACGGAAACGGAAACG
>JBCCAW010000436.1:0-5175 GCA_039814655.1 Myxococcota bacterium
CCACGACCCTGCGCCCCGGCGCATGCTTTTGCCGCGTTACCCGCGGCTGGTCGCCTGGGCCGGCGACGAGGCGCCGGGCCACGAGCGCGAAGCCGAAGGCGACGGTTGGGACGGCGAAGGGAGCCTCGCGCCGCTCCCGGAAAGCACGCCCTTCGCGCGGGTGGTGCTCGGCGAGATGGCGGCGACCTACGCGCCCTTCGCCCGCGCCAACGCGCGGGCATGCGCCGACACGCACAAGGCCTTCGTGATCCCCATGTACGGCGAGGACGTCAGCTACCTCGCCCGCGGCTACGTCGAGCGCAGCCGGCGCATGGTCCAGCAGCGCCTTCAGGCCCTCGCCGGCGAAGACCGGGCGCAGGCCGACGCGCTCTTGAGCGCGTACGGCCTGGCCGACGTGTTTGCCTAGCCGCGAGGTGCTCTCCGCGCGGTGCCTTCCGCGAGGTGCTCATCGCGCCGGGCGCACGGGGAGCTCCGCCGTCTCCGCCTCGCTGACCGCGCGGCAGAAGGCGGCGAAGGCCGGATAGCCTTCGGGCGTCACGTTGCCTTCGGCCATGCGCAGGCGCCGGCGAACCACCACGGCGTCGCCGTCCACGACGGCCTCGCGGGCGTAGGTCGCCCCGTCGGGCCCTTCGAGGCGCACCGGCGGGTAGGCCGCCACGGTCTCTCCCGGGCTCGTGATGCCCGTCACGCGCAGCTCGGCATCGAAGGCCTGGCCGCCAATGCCCTGGGCCGTGCGTCGCGACTGCAGCTGCGCATAGCCGCGGGCCAGATCGGCCGCGAAGAGCGGCGGCAGCCGGAGCCCGCCTCCCGCCGGCCGGCCGAAGTTCGGCACCTGGGCCGCGAAGGCCAGGCTGAGCGGCGCGTCGGCGTCCTCGGCGCCGACCACGTCGACGCCCGCAACCTGCGCTCCGGGGAACATGCCGCCCACGTAGTTCTCCCGCATCACGCGGGAAAGCTCCGCCGCCGGTACGCGGCGCAGCACCTGTCGCAGGTTGGCCGCCGAGCCGCCCAGGTGTCGCTCTTCCGCGCGCACCGTCGCCGCGCCCTGTGGCCCTAGCTCCACCTCGGCGCGGTAGGTCCGGAGGTCCGCCTCAGGCCCCGGGTCCGGCACGCGCACGCGCGGGTAGCCCTCGCGGAGCACCACGGCGTCCTGGCCGCGGAGCGCGCCGGGGATCCACCGCCAGCTCGCGTCCCGTCCGCTCGCGGACAAGAAGAGCTCGTCCTCGCCGTCCCTCGGCGGAAAGTAGAACAGCGCCGTGTCGTAGAGGCCGCCGTCGGCGAGCTCGCTCGGGTCCGCTTCGTGCACATTCCGCACGAGCGCGACCTCGGCGCCGAGGTCGCATTCGTTCATCACGTAGCGCGCCACGCGGAGCGGGTTGCCCTCGCCGGCGAGGAGCATGGCCGGTCCGCTCGCGCCCCAGCTTTCGCCGGCGGGTTCGATGTTCGCGCGCACCCAGCGGGCCACGCGACCGGCGGCGTCTTCTCGGCTCTCGGCGCCGTTCACCAGGTCCCGGCAGAGCGCGCGGCCTACGGGGTGCGAGGGATCCTTGTCCATCAGGAAGTCGTGCTCCGCGAGGAACCAGGGGGCCCAGCCGGCGTCCACGCCGAAGCGCATGGTGGGCCGGAGCTCCGGCCGCGGCACCGTGGCCGGCTCCTGCTCGAAGATGGGCACGCCCTCCATCTTCCAGCGGTACACGGTCTCGCCGCTCCGCGTCGTGCGCTCCGCGGGCGGCGCGTCGCCGGTGCGCTCCACGACCAGCTCCATGCCCTCGGGGACCACCGCGAGCAGCTCGCTCCGGTGAAAGGGCTGCACCGGGCTCGAGAAGGACCAGCCGCTCGAAAGGAACCCGCCGTTCACCCGCGGCCGCGTCGTCCAGATGTACTCCTCTTCGAGGTAGTCGCCGATGGCCAGCTCCGTGAGCGGGATGCTGTTGACCCCACGAATGCGCTCGGGCTCGAGCTCGCGCCCATCGGGCTTGATGGTCCGGAGCGTGAGCATGCGGCCGCGCGTGCGGTACTGGCCGAGCCGGTCCTTGGCCTCTTCGCTCTGCACGCGGGTGATCTGGTGCACCAGGTGCCGCGCGGAGCCGTCCGCGTAGACGCGCGTGACCATGTAGTCGAGCACGAGCACCTGCGGCGCGTCCGGGTAGGGGTCTTCCCGTTCGCGGTAGTCCCGAAGCGCGGCGCGGCCGTCGATGCGGAAGGCCTCCATGTCGTCCTGGCCGGTGAGGTCCCGGCGCAGGTTCCGGAGGCCCTCCATGCGCGTCGGGTCACGCTCGGCGGCGGCGTCGAGGAGCGCCATGGCCCCACGCCGGTCCCCGGTGGCGAGCAGCCGGTCGACGCGACGGGTCGTGGCGCGGCGAGATTCGGGCGCTTCGTCGTCGATCTCGGCCTGGAGCCGCTGCACGGCGGCCCGGTCGCCGCGCTGCGTGGCGAGCTGGAGCTCGAGACCGCGGCGCTCGCGTTCGTTCTGTAGCGCGGCGAGGCGCTCGCGCTCGGCCTGGGCGTCGTCCCAGCGTCGCTGGTCCAGGAGCAGCGCGAAGCGCGCCGTGCTGCTCGCGTCGCAGGCCATGCGCGCGTCCACGAGCGCGTTGGCTTCGGCGACCCGGGCGCCATCGCGGAGCAAGCTCTGCAGCTTCTCCACGGGCCGGCACTCGCCTGGGAACTCGCCCATGAGCCCGCGGAGCGCGGCTTCGGCTTCCTGCGGCCTCCCGCGCTCCTCGAGGAACTCGACCACCAGGTAGCGGAGCCAGGTCACCTCTGGCTTCTCCGCGGAGAGCGTGCGGAGCGCCTCGAAGATGGCGTTGTCGTCGTCGCCGCGCGCGATCTCGGCGACGGCAGGGCGCACGGCCTCCGGGTCCCGCGCGTGGGCCAGGCTGAGCATGCGCTGCGTGAGCTCCTGCTTGTCCTCGTCGGGCAGGAAGGGGTCGCCGTTGAGGATGTTCTGCCGGTGCGCCGTGAGCGCTGCCGAGGCGAGCTCGCCGCCGGGGTCCGTGCCCACCAGCGCCGTGGCCGTGACCGGGTCGCCGCGCCCCGTGGAGGCGTAGGCCACGAGCAGCGCTTCCGTGGGGCTGCCGGCCTCGGGCAGAGTCACGCCCCGGGCCGGGTCGTAGCCCGGCGCCAGCCGACCCGGCCGGTCCAGCGCCGCGGCGAGGCGGAGCCGGGTCCGCCGGCTCGAGAGCTTGAGCTCGACCTCGTGGCGTCCGGCCGTGAGCTCGAGGGGCACGAAGATGTAGGTCGCCTCGATGGCGTTGCGTCGGTCCACGGTGCGCACGAGCTCGCCGTCCACGTGCACCTTCACGCTCGCGTCCGTGTCCAGGCGGAGCACGTAGGGTCCGGCAACTGGCGCCTCGACGAAGGTCTCGGCGATGGTCGTGCCCGCCGTCGCGTGCTCCTCGTTTTCGAGCGTGACGAGGCACCCGTCGACTTCACCTTCGAAGGTCGGCGCGCCTTCCGCGGCGGGGCCGAGGTCGTAGGTTTCGGCGAGCGGACCCGCACCCTCGGCGGGCAGCGGCACGTCGAAGGTCAGGTTGGGGTGCGGGCGGAAGGGGCCGGCGGCGCGCCACTCGCGCAGGCACCCAGCCCGCTCGGCGGTGGCTTCGAGCGCGTCGGCTTCGCCGGCCTTGCGCTGCTGTTGCATGAGCGCGACGGCGGCGGCGTCCACGGCGGCATGCCCGAGGCCGCCGGGGCTTGCGAGCACGCCTTCGAGGAGCGGTCGCGTGGCCGCGGCGTAGCCCGGCACGTTGCCTTCGAGTCCGCGGAGCGCGTCGAAGGCGACCTCGGCCACGAGCGGCGCCCAGGCGCCGTCTTCGTCGCTCGGCGCCGCGGCCTTCGCGGCCTCCACGGCGCGCACGTAGGCACCGAGCGCTTCCCGGGGCTGGCCGTGAAAGTTGTACTCCCAGCCGCTCATGAGCTCGAGGCGCGCCCGGCGCCCGGGGCCGGCGAGGGTCAGGGCCCGGTCCAAGGCCGGGCGGGCCCGGGCCGGGTCACCGGCTTCGCCGAAGAACTCCATCTCGGCGAGGAGCCCGGCGAGCGCCGGGTCGTTGGGCTCCGCCGCGGCGCGGCGACGGACCTCGGCGATGAGCGACGCGGCTTCGGCCGCTTCTCGGGTCTGCGGCGTCTGCGGCGCGGCGCAGGCCGTCGCGAGAGTCAGCAGCAAGAGCTTCTTCACGATGCACCTCCAGGCCGCACGCTCACGCGCTCGCGGAGCAGGGCGTCCGCGCGCTCGATGAAGCTGCGGAAGGCCGGGTAGTCGCCGGGGGCCACGCGGGCCGTGGTGAAACGAATCGCCGTGGTGATCTCCACGGCGCCGCCCCGCTGGGCGTAGCGGACGCTAACGCGGCCGAAGGGCCCGCTCACTTCGCCGCCTGCGGGCAGCGCGCCAGCGGCGTGCCCCGGGGGGAGCTGCACGGTCATGACTTCGCGGAAGCCTCCCGGCGGCCCAAGCATGAGCGGATGGCGCCGCGTTGGCGTGCTCGCGAGACGGCGAATGCGGCTCGCGCTCGGACCGATGAGCAGCTCCCCGGACGCGCGCTCTGCAAAGAGCGGTACCTCGGCCGTGTAGCGGTAGCGAACGGGCTCGCTGGGGTCGAGCTCCTCGAAGGACTCCTCGGTCACTTCGACCCCCGGGTAGCGCCGCGCAATGCTCTCCTGGAGCCGCTCCCGGCGCGTCGCCGGCGCCTGGTAGCGGCGGCGAAGCGACCCGGCCGTGGAGCCGCGCACCACGCTCTCGCCGCGGATGCGTGCCGAGCCGTCGGCCTCGAGGTCGACGGTGAAGGTGCGCTCCCGGAGCGTCTGGTCCGCGGGCACGTAGGGCGTGACCCGCAGCTCGGTGCTTTCCGGTCCGACGATGAGCGTGAGCGCGCCCTGGTCGCCGCCGGGCGTCTCGCGCATGCCGTGCGTGTCCGTGGTGCCGTCGAGGAAGAGGTCGAGCTCCGGCACATAGGCGATGGCGTGGTTGAAGACGGAGAGGCTCGCGGGCTCCTGGCCCACGAGGCCGAGGTTGCTCGTGCGGATGAGCGCGATGCGCGCGTCGATGCCGGCGATCTTCAGCATCACGTAGATGAGCGAGGCCGTGTCCTTGCAGTCGCCGAAGCCGCGGTCGACGACCTGCGTGACCCGGTAGGGCTTGACGCCGTGGATGCCGAACTCGAGGCCCACGTAGCGCGTGTTTTC
>JBCCAW010000296.1:0-7332 GCA_039814655.1 Myxococcota bacterium
AAGGCGTCGAGCCAGCGGTTGGCAGTCTCGTGCAAGCTGGTGTGTGCCGGGTCGATCTCTTGACGGACCGCCGCCACCTCTTCGACCACGGCCAGACTACCGGCGGCCTCCGCGAGCTCGTCGGCGACCTCCAGGAGCCGGCACGCATCCTCGACGCGTCCCTCGACGGAGGCGAGCCGTGCGCGGAGGACCGTCGCGCGCGCTACGAAATAGCGTCCCGGGTGGCCTTCCGTGAGCTTGTCGAGCGCGAGGTGCGCCGCGCGGAACTCCCCCAGCATGATGTTGGCTCGCGCGATCTCGAGCATCCACTCGTAGCCGCCCATGGGCGCCGGGACCTCCTCGAGAGGGCCCAGCAGCTCGAGCGCGCCGCGTGCATCTCCGCCGCGGTTCAGGAGCTTGGCTTCGTTGAGAATCGAGTCGTTGTGAAGCGTGCCCGGACGCCCCCGGCGCGCTTCGTCCAGGGCCGCTCGTGCCCCCCGCAGGTCCCCCGCGTACATGCGGCAGAGACCCAGAAGATTGTTGGCCCGCCATACCAGTGCCCGGCTCGACCGAGGGGCGGCCTCGAGTGCCTCGAGAAGCAGCGCTTCGGCTCGCCGGGTGTCCCCCACGCGAATCAGCACGAGCGCACGATTGAGCTGCCCGCGGCGGATCGTGGCCGGCGCTGGGGGCCCCTTGACCGCGTCCATGGCCTCGAAGAACGCGAGCGCATGAAGCAAGTCCCCCAGCGCCAAGTGGAGGACGCCGATGGCGTTCAGGATGCGCGTCCGGTCGTAGCCGAGAAACAGCGGGTCGTTCTCCCGCAGCAGCGCCGTCAGCTCGTTGAGCTCCACGCGCCGCCGTTGGGCGGCGTCAGCCGAGGCGTCGAAGGCGGCGCGGGTGACGCCCAGCATCACCCGCATCGCGAGGGCGTTTCGGAGGTCCCCGGCGGCTTCGTACGCTTCCTGCGCGGCCTCGAAGAGAGGCGCGGCCAGGCCCGCTTTTGACCGGACAGTGATCTCCGCTTGCATCCGGTACGCCCAGGCCTTGGCCTCGGCGTCGCGTGCCTCGCTCTTCGCCGTCGCCGCCAGTTGGGCGGAACGGTCATGATGACCCGCGTCCAGGTAGGCTTGGCAGGCCGCCCAGGACAGGACGTAGGTTCGCGGTGGCTCGGATCGTTCCGCCGCGACCAGCAGACGCTGGCAATAAGCCTCGTGGTGCTCTCCCTCCCGCCGAGGGAAGGGTGACGCGATGGGAGGCCCCGGCGCTATCGAGGCTGCCGACTGCACCTCGCCAAGGTACCGCGAGCGGACGCAAAACACCCCTCCCTGCGTTCCAACGCAGAGCGATTGCGGCCTGAATTGTCATTGATTCTAGGGGTTTGGCGTGAACCAAGTGGGGTCGGGGTAGCCAGGCACGCCGGGCGCCACCTCTTGGAGGTGGGCCGTCTGGCTTTCACTCACCGAAGGGGGCACATAGGCGCAGCCCGGGTTCACGGTATTGATCAGGCCAAACAAGGTCATGAAGGGCGCCGTGAGGCCCCTGTAGTCACTGTCCGAAATCGCGGCTCCCGCGGCGCTCGTCTCCCAGGAAAGGCTCGAGAAGACGAGCGGGATCATCGGCGTACCCGACGCATCCATAGAAACGGCCAACGTCAGCTGGCCCAGCGCGGGCCCGGGGACCCCATCGCCGCTTACGGCGTCCACGCTGAAGTGCGTCCAGCTGGAGGTCAGGGCCGGGTTCGCGGCGGCCCAGTCGTGGTCGCTGGGGAGAGAGCCCAGGTAAGCCTCGTGGGCCAGGAGGTCGTGGACGCGCGTAACGAGCTCCGGGTCGTTGCCCACGCGATCCAGGAGCAGGGTCCATCGGCCCGTGGGCGCGCTCCCGCTGCCGCTGGAGGAGAGGAACCAATACTCGCGGCCGACGCGCAGCGAGTCGGTCACGAGCTCCGGGTCATTGGTGACGAGTTCCGGGTCATTAGTGACGAGCTCCGGGTCGTTTTGTGTCGAATGAGAGCCGACTGCGATGAGGGGAAGTGCGCCACTGACGAGTTCCGGATCGTTCTCGAGGATCTTGTCTTGGCCCAGGGTGACAATATCGAAGCCCAACAACGTCGGATCCGTGGCCGACGGCGGGGTCACGAGGACGTGATAGGTTGCGCTGAAGTCAGGTGTCGTGACCACCACTTCGTGAATCTGATGTGTGTAGGCCTGCGCGATATTGCCCGGTTGAGCGCGCGCCGTTCCGAGGCTCGCGAAGGTGATGAGGGCGGTCGCCAGGGGCAGAAGGATCGCTCGAGAGCGTGAGCTTTTCGGAAGGATGTAGGTCACTGTAGGAGTCTCCGGGTGTGGGGTGTGAGGAGCTTCGTGGTGGAGAATTCGCCGCCGATCAAGGGGTATGGGAGGCTTCACCCTACGTAACTCCCGTCGTTTTCTCGGGCTCCATCATGACCTCTCCAAACCGCCAAGAAAACACTGGCGTTTCGGCACTCAAATACAGTATATAAACAATTATTCAATAATGCTTAAAGCCAGCGTCTCGCCGACCTTCCCCGCGCTAGCTGGTGGCCAACGTGCCTATCTCACGCCCCGATTTCACGTCTTTCGCCACGTGTATCGAGAGTGATTCGATCGCCGGCCCACCAGCGCCGGTCGTCTACATCGGCGCACAGCCCAAGAGTGGAGCGGAGGCTCCTCGCGGAGGCTCCCCGCGAACGCCGCGTTGCCCCCCGGTGGGGACGACGCTTGCGCCAGCAGCCGAGAGCCGCTCAGGGCTCGGGGACGAGCAACTCCGGGGCGAGACGCGCCCGGAACATCGCTTCGGCGGCTTCGACGGGTCCGGACTCGGCGCCGTCGAAGGTGATCTTCGTGCGGTAGCCGCCGTCGGCCGTGCTTCCTGCGAAGCGGGGGTAGCTTCCCACCGAGACGCTCGGGTAGCGGGCTTCGATGTCCACCAGGAGCCCGGCGATGTCTCCTTCGTCGCAGAGCGTGTAGACCGCTCTACCCACGAAGCGCGCGCCCTCATCGAGGCGTTTTTCGAGCGCATCGAGCTTGGCGCGGAAGATCTCCGGCACGCCGGGCAGCACCACCACGTTGTCGACGACCTGAACCGGCCAGCGCATGCCGTCGCTCCGAACCTGCTCGGCCCCTTCCACGACGTCGGCCATGCGAAGGTGGTGGGCGTTGACCTCGCGCCCCTGGCGCTCGTGCCAACGGTGGATGAGGCCCGCGAGCATGTCGTCGCGCACGAGGCGGCGTCCAAACGCCCTCGCGACACCCTCCAGGGTGACGTCGTCGTGCGTGGGGCCCACGCCGCCGCTGGTGAAGACCCAGTCGTGGGCCGCGCGCAGGGCGTTCAGGTCTGTGGCGATGACCTCCGCCTCGTCCACGCACACGATGACGCGCCGCAGCGCGATGCCCAGGTCGAAGAGCCGGCGCGCCAGGTAGGCGACGTTTTGCTCTTCGATCTTCCCGGTGAGGATTTCGTTTCCGATGACCAGGGCGGCAGCCGTGCGTGTCATCGCGTCAACGTACCAGTCTCCCGCGCTATGGTTCCCGCATGACTCGCCCCCCGGCCCCCGCGGTCGCGCTGGTGGCGCTCCTGGCTCTCGGCGCCTGCGACTCGTGCGCGGGCGACGACCGGAGCGCGCTCGCGACGGAGACGCCCCCCACGCCGACGCCCGAGCCTGGCGCCGCACCCGCTCCGGTTCCGGCTTCGGCTCCCGCTTCCGCTTCGCTGGCCGAGCCGAGCCTCGTCACCTTCGAAGGCGCCGGAGCGTATGTGCTGCACGGCAGCCATTGGGAGGGCGCTCCGGGGTCGCCGGCGGTGGTGCTCCTGCACCAGGTCGGCGCCGACCGTACGGAGTGGTCCCCGGTCATTCTCGCGCTGGTGGAAGCAGGTTTCAGCGTGCTGGCCTACGACCAGCGGGGCCACGGTGCGAGCGTCCGCGCACCGGACGGGTCCCGGCGTGACCCGCGAGCCCTCTCCACGGAAGAGTGGCGGGCCCTTCCCGAGGACGTGGGCGCCGCCCTCCGCTGGCTGGCTGCCCGTGATGCGCCGCCCCGCGCGGTCGTGCTCGGCGGCTCCAGCGTGGGGTCCAGCGCCGCCCTCGTGGCCGGTGCCGCCGCGCCGGAGGGCACCGTGGCGGGCATCTTCGTCCTCTCCCCCGGCCGCCGCTACCGCGGTATCGACGCCGTTGCGCCTCTGCCCCGCTACGGCGGGAAACTGCTGGCCGTCGCCGCCGAAGCGGAGACCGGCGCCGTGGACATGCTGCGCACCATCGATCGCCTGGCTGACGGCGCCGACACGCTCGTCGTCGAGGGGGCGACGGCGCACGGGCTCCGGCTCCTCGGCGACGACGCGACGTTACTCGGGCGCCTGGTCACCTTCGTGCGCAACGCCGCGCGCGGGAGCGCCCCATGAGCGATGTGACCACGCTGGCGCGGTGGATCGACGAGGCGCGGCACGTGGTGGCGCTCACCGGCGCCGGCGTCTCCACGGAGAGTGGCATCCCCGACTTCCGGAGCGCCGCCGGCCTCTGGACCGCTTCGGACCCCATGGACGTCGCGAGTATTCAGGGCTTCCGGGCCGACCCTGGGCGTTTCTACCGCTTCTGGAAGGACAAGTTCGCGGCCTTCGTGGATGCGGCACCGAGCCCGGCGCACCGCCTCCTGGCCGGCCTCGAGAGCCGGGGTCGAATGCAGGCCGTCATCACGCAGAACATCGATGGGCTACACCAGCGGGCCGGCTCGCGCCGCGTGCTCGAGGTGCACGGCACCTTTCAGCGGGTGCGCTGCTTGTCCTGCGGCAACGAAGAGCCTCTCGGATCCGTCTTTGCGCGCGTGGACCTGACGGCCGGCGCGCCGCCGCCCCGGTGCCCGGTTTGCGACCATCCGCGGCTCAAGCCCGACGTGGTGCTCTTCGGAGAGATGCTGCCGCCGCTCTTCCAGGAGGCCGAGGCCGAGTCCCGGGCCGCCGACCTGATGCTCGTCATGGGGACGAGCCTCGAGGTCCATCCCGTGGCCGGGCTCGCGCCCCTCGCCAAGGCCGAGGGCGCGCGCGTGGTCGTGCTCAACCGCGACCCGACGCCCTTCGACGGGCGTGCGGACCTCGTGCTCCACGGGGAGCTCGGCGCGTTTTCCCGGGAGCTTCGGAGCCTGCTGGGTCTGACGGCCTGAGCCGTCGACGCCTCAAAAGTCGTCGTCCAGCGGCGCGTCGAAGTCGTCGATCTCGAGGTCCTCGCCCTCGAGGCCCTCGGGCACGGGCTGGCCGTTGATTGCCGTATCGAGGGCCGTCGCCTGCCCCGCGAGGCCCAGGCCCGCTAGGCCGAGGAGCACGAAGGCCAAGGCGGCGAGCGGCTTGCGGGGCGCGCGAAGGGCCCACACCAGACCGGCGAGAGCTGCGAGTCCGAGGACCGCACCGAGCACTGCGAAGGTCACCCAGGTCATGGCGAAGCGTTCGTCCATTGAAGACCCGAGCGCAAGCCCCGCGGGGTTCAGGCCGGACGCGCGTCGCGCCTGAGGGCGAAGAGCGCGATGGCGGCCGCGACGGACGCATTGAGGGACTCCACCGGGCCCGGGAACGGGATGCGGGCCGTCACGGTGCAGCGGGTCCGCACGAGGCGCCGCAGCCCGGAGCCCTCCGAGCCCACCACCAGCACACGTCCGCCGGGGCTCGGCGGGAGCGCATCGATGTTCGTCTGCCCGTCGCCAGCCAGGCCGACGACCTGAAGCCCGCGGTCCCCGAGGTCCTGGAGCGTCCGCTGCAGATTGGTCACCTCGGCGATGCGCGCCCGCTCGGACGCCCCCGCCGACGCTCGGGTCACCACCGGTGTGATGCGCGCGCTTCGATGCCGGGGAAGGAGCACGCCCGTGGCCCCGAAGGCGACCGCGCTTCGGAGAATGGCGCCGAGGTTCTGCGGGTCCGTGACCTCGTCCAGGGCCACCAGCATCGGCGCGTCGTCCGCGTCGAGGAGCGAGGCCAGCGTGCGGTAGGGGTAGGGCGGGCCGATGGCCACGACGCCCTGATGGCGAACGCCACCGGCGAGCGCGTCCAGGGCGGCCGGCTCGGCGTCTTCGAGTGGCACCGCGGCGGCGTCCGCGGCGGCGGCGAGGTCCGTCAGCCGGCGCGCCATGCGCGGGTCGACGAGCACGCGGGTCACCGTGCCCCCGGCCAGCGCCTCGGCCACGAAGCGCGGCCCCACGACCACTCGTTCGCGCTCGCCCTGCTGGCGTGCGCGACGCGGGCGGCGGTTCACGCGAAGACCCGGAGGATCGCCCGCGCGGCTTCGCCGGGGTCCGGCGCGTGGCGGATGGGACGCCCTACCACGAGCACGTCGGCTCCGGCCGCGACCGCCGCCTCCGGCGTCGCCACCCGGCGCTGGTCGCCCACCGCGCTTCCCACGGGACGAACGCCGGGCACCACCAGCGTGGCGTCGGGCCCTAGCGCCGCGCGAAGACCCGCGACCTCGAGGGGAGAACAGACGAAGCCGCGGACGCCGGAGGCCCAGGCGACGCGAGCGAGGCGCTCCACCGCGTCGGACGCCGGACCCGCGAGACCCACCGCGTCGAGGGCCCCTTCGTCCATGCTCGTGAGCACCGTGACCGCCAGAGCCTGCGTTCCGGATCCTTCGAGCGCCGCGGCCACGGCCTTTAGGGCCTCCGGGCCGGCGGCCGCGTGCACGGTGAGGTAGCGGACGCCGAGCCGCGCCGCGGAGCCCGCCTCCTTCGCCATGGTGGCCGGGATGTCGTGGAGTTTGAGGTCGAGAAAGCAGGCCGCTCCCGCGTCGTGCACCGCGTGCACGGCAGCGGGGCCCTCGGAAAGGAAAAGCTGCAGGCCCACCTTGAAGAGGCCCACGTCCGGCGCGAGGCGGTCGACCCACGCCCGAGCGTCGGCGAGCGTCGGTACGTCGAGGGGCAGCGCCAAGCGCTCGCGGGCGGGACGCGGCGCGTTCGGAGGCAAGACCGACAGGGTCCGCCGCCGGCTAGAACTCGAGTCCCGCGAGCGGGTCGTCGTTGCGGCCGCCTCCGGAGCTTCGCATGCGCGACGTGCCCGAAGGCCGCCGGCGCCGCTGACGCTGGGCGCGCTCACGCCGCTGAGCCTCTTCGGCCTCGCGTGCCTGCTCTGCGGCGAGTCGCTCCTGTTCCGCAGCGAGCCGGCCCTGCTCCGCTTCGCGCCGCCGCGCCGCCTCGGCCTCCGCGGCCTGTCGCGCCGTCTCGGCCTCGCGAGCCTGCTCCTCGGCGAGCCGCTGGGCGGCCTCCGTCTCCTGGGCCTTCTCTTCGAGAATGGGCGAGATGACGCCGAACCAGGCGCCCACACCGCCGCCCACGAGAAGCACCAGCAACCCGGCGATGACCCCCG
>JBCCAW010000755.1:0-2337 GCA_039814655.1 Myxococcota bacterium
CATCATCGATAACTTAGGCGATGGGTTGCTGGTAATCGACCCTCAGGGGCACATTAGTCGCTCTAACCCGGCCCTACGGCAGATGCTCGAGGGGCACGGGCGGCGGCGTGCGCGGCCGGCCCTCGCCGTCCACGCCGGGTTCCCAGGCCCAGAGCACCAGCTCGTGCTCGGTGAGGTGGTGAAGAATGTCCTCGGCCGAGCGGCCGCCGTTCCTCTCCGGGTCCATCATGGCGCGGGCGATGCCCACGCGGTCCAGGCCCTCCCAGGCCATGGAAGCCGGGGCCAGGGACCAGCCCGGCGCGCCGGGCACGCCGCTCCAGCCGTCGTTCGAGGCTTGGTGGCACGAGGTGCAGCGCAGCGCGTCGTAGCCGTGGAGGTCCTCGCCACCGGCCACGCCAAAGAGATGCGCGCGGGCGGCGTCGGTCTGCTTCGGTACTCCGTCGCTTGGGTGGCAGTTCACGCAGCGCGGGCTCGTGAGCGCGTCCATCATGGTCTGGAAGGCGGCCTCGGCGGCCTCGCGCTCGGAGGCCGTAAGCTCGCGGGGAGCCGCGGCGGCTCCCGCTCCGTCGCCGTGAACTGCGTCGCCGTGCGCTGCGTCGCCGTGCTGCGCGGCCGTCGCGGCCACACCGAGCGCCAAAGCCGCCACGCCCGCCAGCCCCGAAGCGAGGGCTCCGAAGGGCCTTCGGCGCCGCGGGCGCGTCTTCTCAATCGACTCACGCATGAACCACTCCACGGTCCCGAGGCTGTCCTGCCGCCGGTGCGAGAACACTCGCCATCGGTGCCAAATCGCTCGCCATCGGTGCCACGGGCCCTCGCGCGCCGGCGCGCGGTGGCACGCTAGGCCCCACATGAGCGGGGTGACCACGGGCTTTCGGGTGGGCGCGGGATGGCGAATTCTCTTTCGGGAGGTAGGCGTCGACCCGGACGCGCTGCTCCGGCGGGCGGGCCTCGCGCCGGAGAGTCTCCCGGAAGAGGGCGCCCTGCTCGGCCAGCGGAGCTACTTCGCGCTCTGGCGGGCGCTCTCCGAGGAGCCCGACCCGATGCTGCCCATTCGCCTGATCCAGGCCTACCGCCCGGAGTTCTTCGAGCCGCCCTTCTTCGCGGCGCTCTGCAGCGCCAACCTCGACGCGGCCCTCGAGCGCATTCGCCTCTTCAAGCACACGGTCGCGCCGACGAGGCTGACGCTCCGCGCCAGCGCGTCGGACCTCTCGCTCTCGCTCACGTGGCCGAACGACAGCCAGGACCCGGCGCCGACGGCCTACGTGCTGGGCGAGCTGGCCTTCTTCGTGGAGCTCGCGCGCACGGCGACGCGCACGCCCGTGAGGCCCCGGCGCCTCGAGCTGGTGCGGCCGCCCGCCGCACACCCGGGCATAACCGCGTACTTCGGCGTCCCCCCGCGGCGGGGAGCGGAAAACCGCGTCGTGTTCTCGCGCGCGGACGCCGAGCGCCCGTTCCTCACGGCCAACGACGCCATGCTGAGCATGCTCGAAGCCCAGCTCTCCGTCGCCGTCTCCATGGGGAGCTCGGAGACCGAGCGCGTGCGTCGGGCGCTGCTCGAAGCCCTCCCCGCGGGACGCGCCAGCGTCGACGAGGTCGCCGCGCGGCTCGGGACGAGCCGGCGCACGCTCCAGCGCCGCCTCGACGCCGAGGGGACGACCTACTCGGCCGTGCGCGACGGCGTGCGTTTGGAGCTGGGCCAGCGTTACCTGCGGGCCACGACGCTCACGCACGCGGAGATCGCCCTCCTGCTCGGCTACGCCGACCCGAACTCCTTCTTTCGCGCCTACGCACGCTGGTCCGGTGAGACGCCGGAGCAGACGCGCCGCGGAGCACGCTGAGCGCCCTCGCGGCGGCGCGGCGGGGCTGGTAGCACGGCCGGGTGGTCCACTACGACGACGTCGACGCCGCCTACTTCGAGGAGCGCGGCCTGCGCCGCTACGCCGGGGTCTGGAGCCTCTGGGCGCTCGGCGTCGGCGCCGTCATCAGCGGCGACTTCTTCGGCTGGAACTTCGGCCTCACCGCCGGCGGCTTCGGGGGCCTCGCCATCGCCACGGGCATCGTCATCCTGATGTACCTCGGCCTGGCCTTCTCCATCGCCGAGATGACCGCGGCGCTCCCGCACACCGGCGGCGCCTACTCCTTCGCACGCTCGGCGCTGGGCCCCTGGGGCGCCTTCGTGACCGGCCTCGCGGAGAACCTCGAGTACGTGCTCACCCCTGCGGTGATCGTGGTCGGCATGGGCGGCTACCTCGGCGCCGTCTTCGACACGCCGGCCGCCCTCGAACCGCTCTGGTGGGCCGGTGCCTACGCGCTCTTCGTGGGCCTCAACGTGGCCGG
>JBCCAW010000241.1:0-8486 GCA_039814655.1 Myxococcota bacterium
CACGAGATAGTCGGCGCGCTCCAGATCGCCGAAGCGTGAGTAGTGGACGTTCAGCATGGCTATGATGGGTGTCGGGCAACATCGCGACCTTCAAGATCCCCAAGTACTGGAAAATCTGCGATGCGTTCCCGATGACGGTCACGGGCAAGATCCAGAAGTTCAAGATGCGCGACATCTCCATCGAGGAGCTCGGGCTCGGGAAGGCGGCGGCCACCGAGACGGCCTGAGCGCATGGGAGACCCCAGGACGCAGACGCTCGAAGGGCGCGTAGCCCTCGTGACCGGCGCCGCCCGAGGCCAGGGGCGCGCGCACGCCGTCGCCCTCGCCCGCGCGGGCGCGGACCTCGCGCTCCTGGACGTCTGCCGGGACCTGCCTTACCCGCGCTATCGCCTCGGCACGCGGAGCGAGCTCCAGGAGACGGCGAGCCTGGTCGAGGCCGAGGGGCGCCGGGCGCTCCCGCTCGTGGCGGACGTTGCGCGCCTCGGGGACATGGAGGCCGCGGCCGAGGCGCTCTTCCGCGAGCTCGGTCGCGTCGACGTGGTCGTGTGCAATGCCGGCGTCACGGACATGGCCAAGAGCTGGGACCTCACGGAGGACCAGTGGGACGCGATGGTCGACATCAACCTCAAGGGGTGCTGGACGACCACCAAGGTCACCGTGCCGCAGATGATCGACGCCGGGCGCGGCGGCCGCATCGTGATGACCTCGTCCGTGGCGGGCTTGCGGGGCCTCGGCGGTCTCGCGCACTACGCGGCGGCCAAGCATGGCGTCGTGGGGTTTGCGCGGTCGCTGGCCCTTGAGCTCGCGCCGCACGGCATCACGGTCAACACGCTGCACCCGACCAACGTGGACACGCCGCTCCTCGACGGGATGGCCGACGCCGCGTCCCTCGACCGGGCGGACTTCCGCGCCTCCATCGCGGACAACAACGTGCTCCCGGTCGCCACCATCGACGCCGAAGACGTCGCCGCGGCGATGCTCTGGCTCGTGGGGGACGGCGCCCGCTACGTGACGGGCCAGGCCCTGGCCGTCGACGCCGGGATGCTTTTGCGCTGAGGAGGCCGCCCAAGGGGCCTCGAAAGAGAGACGAGACGATGAACGAAGACAACCGCGAACCCGAAGCGACCGGCGAGGACCTCGACCTCCGCCTCGAGGTCGACCCGCGCGACGCCGCCATCGACGAGGGCGCCGAAGCGCCGCGCCTCGAAGGCGAGGTGCTCATCGAAGAGGTGAGCATCGACGGCATGTGTGGCGTGTACTGACGTGGGCGCCCTCGACCTGGCTCTCGGCGACGCCCGCTACCGCATGTCGCCGGATGCGGCGATTCGCCGTGAGGCCTTCGGAGGCCTGGCCTACCGCTACGACAACCGGCGCCTCTATTTCGTGCACTCGAAGGCGCTCGTCGAGCTCGTGCTCGGTCTCGACGGCACGCGGTCCCTCGGCGAGGTGCTCGCGCCCGTGAGCGACGCGAAGCGGCCGGCTTACGCGAAGGCCCTCGCGGCCCTGGCGCGCCTCGAGGTCATCGTTCCCGAGGTGGAGGCATGAGCTACGAGGTGTTCCGGAAGGGACTCGCGGCGCCCATCTGCCTGACCTGGGAGGTCACCTACGGGTGCAACCTTCGCTGCGCGCATTGCCTCTCCAGCTCGGACGTCGTCCGCGAGGGCGAGCTCGATGGCGCCGAGGCCAAGCGGCTCATCGACGAGTGGGCCGAGATGAAGGTCTTCTACATCAACGTCGGGGGCGGCGAGCCGCTGAGCCGGCCGGACTTCGTCGAGCTCATGGACTATGCGCTCGACCGGAACATCGGCGTGAAGTTCTCGACGAACGGCACGCTCCTGGACGACGGCATTGCCGATTGGGTTACGGCGCGCGGGGACATGCTCGACGTGCAGATCAGCGTCGATGGCGCCACGCCGGCCACGAGCGATCCCATTCGCGGCCGGGGTTCCTTCGTGCGCGCCGTGCGCGCCATGGAGCGCCTCCAGCAGCGCGGCACGGGCTTCAAGATCAACGCCACGGTCACGAAGCAGAACTTCGCCGAGCTCGATGACCTCTACGCGCTGGCGACGGGGCACGGCGCCGAGCTTCGGCTCACCCGGCTCCGGCCGAGCGGCCGCGGCGCGGCCATCTGGGAGGCGCATCGGCCGACGCACGCGCAGAACGAGGCGCTCTTCCATTGGCTGAAGGCGCACCCGGACGTGCTCACGGGCGACTCCTTCTTCCACCTGAGTGCGCACGGCGGACCGCTCGACGGCCTCAACATGTGCGGCGCCGGGCGCATCGTGTGCTGCGTGGATCCCCTCGGGGACGTCTACGCCTGTCCCTTCGTGCTCGACGACGCCTTCGCCGCCGGCAACGTGCGCGAGGCCGGCGGCTTCGAGCGCATCTGGCGCGAGAGCGCGCTCTTTGCGCATCTCCGCGAGTGGCAGGTCGGCGGCGACTGCCAGAGCTGCAACGCCTATTCGCTCTGCCACGGCGGGTGCATGGCGGTGAAGCACCACGTGGGTGTCTCCCTCGACGCCCCGGACCCGGACTGCGTGTTCGGAAACGGCGACCGGGCCGCGCTGCCCGTGCTCGCATGAACTCCATCGGCGCCGGCCCGGGGTGGTCGGCGCCACCAGAAGACGACAACTAGCGAACGAAGCAACGGGGAAACGATGAAAGCGCAAGCAGGAATTTTCGTGGGCGAAGGGCAGCCCTTCAAGGTCCAAGAGGTCGAGGTCGGCGAGCCGAAGGAGGGCGAGGTCCTTCTCAAGATGGTCGCCTCGGGCCTCTGCCACAGCGACTATCACATGGTCACCGGCGAGTACGGGCCGACGCCGACGCCGATGATCGGCGGTCACGAGGGCGCGGGGATCGTCGAGAAGGTGGGGCCGGGCGTGAAGACCCTCGCCCCCGGCGACAGCGTGCTGCTGACCTTCCTTCCGGCCTGCGGCCGCTGCGAGTACTGCTCGCGGGGTCAGAGCCAGTACTGCGACAACAGCGCCGGCATTCTCGGCGGCGTGCAGCTTGACGGCACGCACCGGGCGCACCTGGCGGACGGGACCGGCGTTGGCCAGTTCTGCCTCATCGGCACCTTCGCCAACTACTCGGTGGTGCCGGAGATGAGCTGCCTCAAGGTCAGCGAGAGCCAGCCCCTCGACAAGATCTGCCTCATGGGATGCTGCATCCCGACGGGCTTCGGCAGCGCGTCGAAGACCGCGGGCACGCGACCGGGCGAGGTCGTCGTCGTCTACGGCATCGGCGGCGTCGGCGCGAACGCGCTCCAGGGCGCGGCCGCGGCCGGCGCGCGCATGGTCATCGCCGTCGATCCCGTGCCCTTCAAGCGCGAGATGGCCGAGCAGCTCGGCGCCACGCACTCCATCGACCCCACGAGCGAGGACGTGCTCGCGCGCATCATGGAGCTCACCTACAACCGCGGCGCGGACAAGAGCGTCATCACCATCGGCAACCCCGAGCCCGAGGACTACACGACGGCCTTCCGGGGTACGCGCAAGGCCGGCACGGTCGTGTGCACGTCCGTGACGCACTCGAAGTTCGACAGCATTCCGGTCTCGCCCTTCGAGCTCACGCTCTTCGGCAAGGGGCTCCAGGGCACGCTCTTCGGTGACTCCACGGCGCGCGAGGACATCCCTCGGCTGCTCGAGATGTACGGGCAGGGCAAGCTCAAGATCGATGAGCTCGTCACGCGAACCTACACGCTCGGGGACATCAACCAGGGCTACCAGGACATGCTCGAGGGCAAGAACATTCGCGGAGTGATCATCCACGAGCACTGAGCGCTCTGGCCGGGTCCGGGGCCAAACCCCGGGCTCGGCGCCGCGCACCCGAGTTCTCATGGACCTCACCGCACGCTACGCCGCCGTTCGCGGCCGCGTCGTCGGGCGCGAGCGCGAGATGCGCCTCGTGCTGGCGGCGTTGGCGGCCGGGCGCCACCTGCTGCTCGAAGGGCCTCCGGGAACGAGCAAGTCGACCATCCTCCGCCGGCTCACGGAGGTGGAGGCGATTCCCTTTCACCTCGTCGAAGGGAACGCCGACCTAACGCCGGCCAAGCTCATCGGCCACTTCAGCCCGGCGGAGACGCTCCGGGAGGGCTACCGGCCGGAGGCCTTCGCCCACGGTCCCCTGCCCCGAGCGATGCGCGAAGGCGGCTACCTCTACCTCGAGGAAATGAACCGGGTCCCGGAGGACACGCTGAACGTGCTCATCAGCGCCATGGCCGAGCGCGAGCTCGTGATTCCGCGCGTGGGCAAGGTCGTGGCGCACGAGGACTTCCGGGTCATCGCGGCCATGAACCCCTTCGACAACATCGGCACGGGCCGGCTGAGCAGCGCGCTGACGGACCGGCTTTGCCGCGTGACCATGGACTACCAGTCCGAAGCCGAGGAGCGCGCCATCGTCGCGCGCGAGGCCGCGGGCGTGGACGACTTCTTGCGCAAGGTCGCGGTGCGGACGGCGCGGCTCTCCCGCGGGCACGAAGACCTGCGCGCCGGCGCTTCGGTGCGCGCCGCCATCGACTTCGCGCTCATCGGCGACCGGCTCGCTCAGCTCCTCGAAGCGGGCTTCGTGCTCGGGCTTCGCCAGCAGAGCGCCGAGGCCACGGGGCACCTCGTCGATGCGGCGAACGCCGCCCTCGCGGTGAAGATCCTCGTGCGCCAGGCGAGCAAGCGGAAGGACGAGGACATCGTCGCCGAGCTCGCGCGCCAGGCCCTGGCGGAGATCGCGAGCGAGGAGAACCCCGGCGAGGCCGGCGGCGCCGACGGTCAAGGCACCGGCGAAGGTGCGCCGCCTCCGGCCGGCGGCGGTCCGCCGGGCATGCAGGGCGCGCTGGGTCACCGGGCGGGGGTCACGCCGCCGCATTCGGAGCTCGCCCAGGGCGAGGTCATCACCGGCGAGGAGGCGCTCCGGCGCACGAACCAGAAGGCCGGCGACCGCATGATGCACGGGGTGAAGGCCCAGTATCCGCAGCACGCGGCGGCGCTCGAGGACGCCGAGGAGCTCAGCGACCTGGAGTCCGTGGTGGAGGGTGAGGAGCTGCCCTTCGACCTGCTCGGCGAGCTCGCCCAGCTCCACGATCGCCCGGAGCTTCGGGCGCTCGCCCGGCGCCTCGCCCTCGAGCTGGTCATCCGAGAAGCCCGCCGGGACGAAGGCCGGCGGACGGCGCGCGGAAGGCTCACGCGGACCCGCGGCGGCGAAGGCGAGCTCGACCTCGACCGCACCCTCGAGGCGCTGCTCGAGCTGCCGGCGGGTCCCGCGAGCGCCCGCGACGACGACCTCTGGACCATCGAGCGTCGCGCGCGGCCCCGGTCCTACGCGCTCATGCTCGACATCTCGGGCTCCATGAAGGGCGCCAAGGTCTTTCACGCGGCGCTGGCGCTGGCCGCGCTGGCGCTTCGGGCGGGCGACGACCCGCTCGCGGTGATCGCCTTCTGGCGCGACGCCGCGGTGCTCCAGCCCATCGAGGGGGGGAAGGAGCCGGCGGCGCTCCTCGGTCAGCTCCTCGCACTCCGGGGCCGGGGCCTCACGAACCTTGGTCTGGCGCTCGAGGCCGGCCTCGACGAGCTCGCGCGCGCGCCGACGGAAGACCGGATCGGCATCCTCTTCAGCGACGGGCTGCAAACCGCCGGGGACCCGGCGGCGGAGGTCGCCGCGGCCTACGCCACGCTGCACGTGGTGGGCATCAGCGGAGCGCCGGAGGCCGCCCAGGCGTGCGAGCACCTCGCCCAGGTCGGCGGAGGCCGCTGCGCGCTGCTCCACGAGCTGGGCGGGGGCGTCGCGAGCATCCCCGAAGCCATCAACCTCTGCCTCGCTTGACGGGGCCAGCGCGCGCGGCACGCTCCGGCTCCATGCGGCCCGGGGAAGAGACGCGGGACCAGACGCGCGGCGACGTCGCTCCGGGCCGGCGGCCCTGGCTCACGGGCGGCGTGCTGCTGCTCGCGGCCGTACCCATCGTGGCCGCCGCCCTCGTCGTGGGCACGGGAACGCTCGATGACGTCCGCTTCGGTGACACCTTCCTCGCGCTCCGGCTGCAGCGCCTCGCCGCGGCCTTCCTCGCGGGCGCCGCGCTCGCCAGCGGCGGCGTCGTGGTGCAGGGGCTCTTTCGCAATCCTCTCGCGAGCCCCTCCATCCTCGGCACCAACGCCGGCGCGGCGCTCGGGGGCCAGTCGGCGCTGCTCGCGGCCGAGCTGGTGGGCATCGAGCGCGTGGCGCCGGAGCTTCTCGTGCCCTTCGGCTGCCTCGTCGGCGCCTTCGGGTCCCTCGCCGTGCTGCTCACGCTTCTCCGCATCACCGACGATCTCTTGGCGCTGCTGCTCACCGGCTTTGCTCTGTCCGCGCTCTTTTTGAGCCTGAGCGCCTTCGTTACGAGCCTCGCGCAGGAGACCTTCGAGCTCGGCCGGGCCGTGGTCAGCTTTTCCCTCGGCGGCGTGGCCGGCGCGGGCCGACCGCAGCTGGCCCTCGCGCTCCCCTTGGTTCTGGTCGGCTTCGTCGCGGCGGCCGGCTGGGGGCGTACGCTCGACCTTCTCCTCAGCGGCGAGGAGGAGGCCCGGAGCCTTGGCGTCGACGTGCCGCGCGTGCGCCTCTGGGCCGCGGTCTGGACCAGCGTCCTGGTGGCCGGCGCCGTCTCCGTGGGCGGCAACGTCAGCTTCGTGGGGCTCGTGGTGCCGCACGCGCTGCGCCCCTTCGCGGGCGTGGCCCACCGCCAGCTGCTTCCGCTCGCCGCCATCGCCGGAGGCCTCTTCGTCGTGCTCGCCGACGTCGTTGCCCGAGCTCTCCCGGCGCAGGGCGAGGTGCCCCTCGGCGTCGTCACCGGGCTCATCGGCGCGCCGCTCTTTTTGGGCCTGCTCGCGCGCATGCGCCGGGAGCTCACGGCATGAGCGCGCTCGCAGCCCGCGGCATCGCGGTGCGCCGGGGACCGCGGCAGGTCCTCGCCGGCGTCGATCTGGAGGCCCGGTCCGGTCGGGTCACGGCCATCCTCGGGCCCAACGGCGCCGGCAAGAGCACCTTGCTCCTGGCCCTCGCGGGGCTCCTGCGCGCCTCCGGTCGCGTCGAGGTAGCCGGTGACGTGCTCGCGGAGCTGCCGCTCCGGGAGCGGGCGCGGCGCATCGCCTACGTCCCGCAGCGTTCGCAACTCCGTAGTGCTCTCCTCGCGCGCGAGGTGGTGGCCCAGGGGCGCTACGCGCACGGCTCGTCCACGGAGGCGGCGGTGGAGGCCGCCCTCGCCGAGGCCCGCGCCGAAGCGCTCGGGGCGCGCCTCTTCACCCGCCTCAGCGTTGGCGAGCAGCAGCGGGTGCTTCTCGCCCGGGCCCTCGCGACGCGGGCGCCGGTGCTGCTTCTCGACGAGCCAACGGCGTCCCAGGACATCGGCCAGGCGCTCGCGACCTTCGCTCTGCTGCGCCGCCTCGCGGCGGCGGGCAAGACGCTCGTGGTCGTCGTGCACGCCCTCGACCACGCGCTGCGCTTCGCCGACGACGCCGTGCTCCTGGCCGGCGGGCGCGTCGTGGGCGCCGGGCCCGCGGCCGAGGTGCTCGCGGAGGAGCCGCTGCGGCGCGTCTTCGGCGTGCGCCTCCTGCGCGGCGAGGGCCCGCGCTTCGAGGCGGAGGAGCAAGGCCCGTGAGCCGCGTCGGCCTGCTCAACGCGGCGGCGCTCGCCGTGGCCCTCGGCACGAGCCTCTGGCTCGCCCGGGCGATGACCGCAGCGCCCTCCGTCGCGCCTTCCGTGCCGCTCGGGACCCATCCCGGCGTCGTCGTCGATGGGGGCGGGCACCCGGTGCCCGTGCGCGGCTACGCGCGGCTCGTGAGCGCGAGCCCGTTGGCGGACCAGGTCTACGCGGCGCTCCTCGAGCCTGGCCGGCTCGTCGCCGTCACGCGCTTTTCGAAGCAAGGCGCCGCGGGGTATCGCTTCGCGGGGGCCCGGTCTCTGGCGCGCCTCGAGGACCTCGAGGCCGTGCTGGCCCTCGAGCCCGATCTCGTGCTCGTCAGCGGCTTCGCCGACACGCAGCGCGTGGCGCGGCTCCGCGAGGCGGGGCTGCAGGTCTTCGATGTGGGCCGCATGACCGGCGTCGCGTCGCTGCTCGCGGCCATCCGGCGCCTCGCGGCCGTGGTGGACGTGCCGGAGCGCGGCGAGGCTCTCGCGCGCCGGTGGCTGCGGCGCTTTCGGGCCGTCGCCGCGGACGTGGCGGAAGAGCGCCGCGCCCGCGGCGCCTACGTGGGCCTCTTTGGCGACCGGCTCTACGGCGGCACCGCGGGCTCGAGCTATGCGGACGTGCTCGACGCCGCGGGCGTCGACGACGTCGCCGCCGCGGCGGGGTACACGGGCTGGCCGGAGCTCACGCGTGAGCAGCTGCTGGCCCTGGACCCGCCGCTGCTCGTGGCGGTGCCCTCGTGCAGGTCAAGCACGAAATTGTGCACATCCATGTCATCCATAAGTTGTCAACGCCGCGCGAGGCTGCAAGTCATCGTCGTCGTCGTCCTCGACAAAGCCACGAC
>JBCCAW010000004.1:0-35720 GCA_039814655.1 Myxococcota bacterium
GCTTCGATGGCCTTGCCGACATCTCGCCCTGGCGCGATCGAGAGTTCCCGGACTGCCGTTGCCGCAACGCGCTGCCGCGGATCATCTTCGGCAAGCCCGCCTGCTGGTCCGGCAACCATCACGGCAGCAAGCAACGCACCCACCTGTTGGCCGAGAACGAGCGGCGCCTCGCGCAGAATGATGACCATCACCCAGGGCGCGGTCGTCTACGAGCTCCTCGTACGCCGGGACGGGAGCCTGGCCCGGCCCCCGCGGCGAAAGCGCTCGAGCGGCTTCGCGGACATGGACCAGGCCGCCTCCGAGGCCATCGCGGCGGCCCTTCCCTTCACGCCGCTGCCGGCGGACCTGGCGCCGGGCCGGCCAGCCATCCGTGTCGACCTGACCGTCGAGTTCTCGAGCCCGCTCGTGCAGTGAGCCGGCGCCCGCGCGCTCAGATCATGCTCCGCCCGTAGACACGAAGCGCGTAGTCGCCCTGGCCGCGGAACATGCGCACGCGCACGCGAAAGAGGCCCGGCTCGCTTGGGCAGATCGCGTCGCTCACGCCGAGCCAGCTCGCCGGTCCCGCTTCCGTGTCGTGGAGCACCGGCTGGCCGGCGGGGTTCAGGAGCGAGAGGTCGAGGTCCTCGACGCCCTCCCCGCCGGCGGCCACCACCACGTAGCAATGGGTCCCGAGCAACACGACCGGGTGCTCCTGCACCCGGCCCTGGCGGAGCGAATCCCGCAGCACGCCGCCCTCGTCCGGGGCGTAGCGTCGGGCCTTCTCCAGACCGAGCGAATGCACCGCCGCGCCGAGCGGGTCCCCTGGCGCCGGGCCGTGCTCGGGAGCGGGTTGCAGCGCTTCCGTGCGCGCCGCGAGGTCCTCCTCGGGACCGCATCCGAACAAGGCGAAAGCGAAGGCGAAGGCGAAGGTGCGACGCATGGGCAAGGGCTGCATGTCCGAGACAGATTTCGCGAGCGATCGGCGAGGAGTTCGGTCCGCGTTTCCCCGCTAGACTCCTACCGTGCGGGGAGGTTCCCGGCACGGCCCTTTTGCTCCGCGCCGCGGCCGCCGGCTCAGGCCCCGGGGGGAAAGCGCTCGCCTTCCCGCGTCTCGATGGCGCGCGCGCGAAGGAACGCGGGCCGCGTCGTCATCCGACCCACGTAGCGCGCGAAGGGCTCTTCGTCCTTCGCCAGCGCACCGAAGAGCATGCCGAAGCGAAGGTTCGAGGCGACGAGCGCGTCGGCGACGCTGAAGGTCTCACCGAGGAGCTGGGGCCCCGGCGACAGGCCCGCCGCGAGCGCGCCCATGGTGCGCTCGAAGGAGCCCCAGGCGACGCTGCCGGGGGGCGGCGCCTCCCAGCCGAAGAGCTTCTCGCCGTAGGCGGGCTCCATGATGGCGCTGGCGAAGAAGCACCACCGCAAGAACGCCGCGCGCTCCGGAGCGTCCGTCGGCGGCGAGAGCTGCACGCGCTCCCGGTACCGGTCCGCGAGGTAGATGGCCAGAGCGCCGAGCTCGGCCACCGGCGTCTCCCCATCGACCACCACGGGCACCTTGCCCATGGGGTTCAGGGCCAAGAAATCGTCCTGGCGATGCCGGCCGGAACGAATGGCAAAGCTCTCGAGGCGGTAGGGCACCTCGAGCTCCTCGAGGATCCACAGCGCCGTGAAGGACCGCGTGCGCGGCGCGTAGTAGAGGACCAGCGGAGCGTCGTGCACTTCGGGCATGCCCTAGCCTACGTCAGTTCCAGGCCCCCGGAGCGAAGGCCCTCGCCCCGCGGTCGCGGGGCAAGGGCGAGAGGTCAGAAGAAGGCGCCGCAGCAACCGAAGTAGCTGCAGGCCAGGCCTCGGAGCGGCTCGGTGCAGCTACCGACGGTCGCGCCCTCGTCGATGCAGATGCACTCGATGCCGCCGGCGCCCTCGGCGCAGTTCACCTTGGCATTGGCGCCGAAGAAGGTGTGGCTGCGCGAGCACGAGAACGCCGTCGTGCTCGTGGACGTCGACGAGCCGGACCCGGAAACGCCACCACTCGGGCTCCCGGTGGGCGCCGTGCCCGCGCTGGCCGAGTCGCTCGAGGACGAGCTCCCGCTCGTGGCCGATCCGGAGCTCGTGGCGCCGGAGCCGCCGGGCCCCACGTAGGCGCTCGCGCTGCCGGAGACCGAGGATGACCCCGACCCCGAGGCCGAGCCAGAAAAGCCAGCCGTCGCAAAGCCCGGGCCCGCCGAGGCGCTTGCGTCCGCGCTGGTGCTTCCGGAGCCGCTCGTCGAGCTCGTGCTTCCCGCCCCGGGAAACACGGGGAAGGTGAAGTCCACCTCGGGGTCGAAGTCGACGTCCGTGTCCGTCGTCACCTCGAAGGTGAGGTCCACGAAGACGTCCGCCACGCCATCGCAGTCGAGGTCGAGGCCTCCCTCGACGTCGGCGGGCTCACAGTCGGTCAGATCGGCTCCAGCGCCAGCCGCGCCTTCACCGCTCGCGGCGCATGCGACGAGCGCGGGGAGCGCAGCGACGAGAAGGGCCCAGCCGCGCGTGGGCCGGGCCGTCGAGAAACGAATCAGGGCAGTCATCAGGTGTCTTCCTTTCGCGTCGTCGCGACCCTCGCGGCGACACCCGATATCTACGATTCACAAATATGATCGACCACTTAGACCAACGGCCTAAGGAACTTCTCAGGTCGCCTCAGGCGCCCTGGCCTCGGCCAGCGGCACCGAGGGGTCGAGGAGGTAACCCACGCGGTCCGTCCGGAGCAGCCCCTCGAAACCCGCGCGTCGCAGCGCCGCCACTGCGACCCATAGGCGGTTGGAGAGGTCCTCCTTGCGGCTCCGGTCCGCGGGCCAGACGCGGCCGACGAGCGTCGTGGTCGGCAGGGGCTGGCCCGGGCTGTCACGGCGCGCCTCCAGGAGCGCCGCCACGATGCGACGCGCCACCGGGCGACGCGCCAGGGGAAGGCGCGTCCCGTCGGGCAGGTCGACCCACGCTAGCTCCGGCGCGATCACGAGCTGGCCCGCGCCACCCGCCCGCGCGGCGTCGAAGGCCCGGCGCGCCGCCCGCCCCACGGGCGACATGCCCGTCCGGGGCACCGGCGGAAGCGCGTCGTCACCGTCCAGCGCGTGCTCCACCACGCCGAGCACCTCCGCCGCGTGGGCGTGGGGACAGCGCGCGAGCTGTTCCCGCGTCACGGCCACCCACCCGGCGGCCGCTCGGCGCTCGCCCTCGAGCGCATGGGAGAGCGCCATAAGGGCCTGCTCGACCTGCGCGCCGTACACGGGCAAGGGGCCGCGCGCCTTGATGGCGAGGGCTTCGCTGAGGTCCCCCCGGGCCGAGGCCCCCGCGCCCTTGACGAGCCGTGCGACGGCGCGACCCGTGAGCGCCTCCGCACGTTGGAGCGCGTGGCCGCGGCGCCCGGCTTCACCGAGCACGGCCTCGAAGCGGGCCGCGGCCTCGTCGTCCCGCTCACAAGCGAGCTCGAGCCACCCGAGCTCCTGCTCCGGGTACTGGAGGGGCCGGACGAAGCCGGACCGGGAGACGAGGTCCCGTCCCGCGTCCCCGTGTCGCCGGGCCTCCTCGAAGGCTCCCGCGGAGCTGGCCACGGCACAGAGCACCACCCGGGTCATGAGCTCGCCCCAGGTGTCGCCCAGAGGCTGCTGCACGGCCAAGGCCTCACGTCCGCTCTCGAGGGCCTCTTCGTAGGCTCCGCTGTGCCAGAGCAGCGCGGCCCGGTTACGAAGCGCGCTGGCGAGGCCGTGCGCGTGGTCGGCGGTCCGCGCCGCGGAGATGGCCCGCGCGCACGACGCGAGGGCCTCCGCGGTGCGCCCGGACCGTCCAAGCGCGACGGCACGCAGCACGTCCACGAAGAGCTCCCCGTCCCGGTCTCCATGACGCGCCAGGAGGGGCCGCGCCGCCGCGAGCTCGGCCAAGGCCTCCTCGAAATCGCAGCGGTCCGAAGCCGCCAGGGCACGATGCCAGCGCGCGGCCCCCTCGAGGCTCGCGTCCCCGGCCTTCGCTGCGAGCGCGTCGGCCTCGTCGAGCAGCGGGCTCACGTCGCGCCGCTGCCGGCTTCGTTCGGCGCAGGCGCGCGCCAGCAGCAGCCGGCCCCGGAGGCCCGGATCCGCGGCCCGGCCCGCGGCCTCCGCGCCGGCGTCGAGGAGCGCGAAAAGCACGTCGTCCGCGCCGCGCCGAAAGAGCACGCGCGCCGCTTGCAGCGCGGCGCGCGCGCGAAGCCGTGCGTTCCGCCCCTCCATGCGCTCGAACCCCGCCATGAGGTTGTCGACGTCGTCGAGGAGGCGCTCCTCCCGAGCCCGGAGGCCGAGCAGATAGCTCGGACCGTTGGGCGTCGTGGTCGCCTCGAAGCGCGCCACGAAGTGTTCGCCATGGCGCCGGACCGCACCGTCACGCTCGTCCGCCGCGTCCGGGGCCTCGAGCTGCTCCGACGCGAGCTCCCTGACGACCTCGTAGAGGCGAAAGCGCCGGCCGCCGTCCCGGCCTGCAAAGGTGCGCAGCAGCGAGTGATCGAGGAGCGTCTCCAGCAGCTCGAGCGCATCGCCGGCGCCTCCCTCGGGCGCGACCACGGCTTCGAAGGCCGGAAAGTCAAAGGAGCCCCGGAAGGCCGCCGCGCGGAGCAACGCCTTGCGCGCGTGAAGCGGAAGCAACGCGAGAGACCACTCGGCGGTCGCGCGGAGCGTGAGGTGCCGAGGCGTGGTGCCCGGTCGTCGGTTGCGGAGCAGGTCGAGCTGCGTTCCCAGACGCCCGCGGAGTTCGTCGAGGCCCAGCGTCGGTGCCCGGGCCGCCACCAGCTCGATGGCGAGAGGCACGCCATCGAGGCGCTCGAGCAGTCCCCGCAGAGCGGTCTCCTCGTCCGCCGCGATCTCGAAGTCCCAGCGCTGAAGAGAGGCTCGGTCCAGGAAGAGGTCCCGGGCATCCCGGGCCGCGAGGGGCCCGAGCTCGATGCGCCGCGCGCCGGGGACCTCGGGAGCCACTCGGGAGCACACGAGCCAGCGCACGGCCGAGGGGCCAGCGGTCCAGCGCCCGAGGAGCGCGGCGAGCTCGTCGCGTACGCGCTCGGGGCTGTCGACGATGATCAGCGTCGGCGGCGCGTCACGCAGCGTCCGTGCGAAGGCCTCGTCCTCGGGAAGCCGCTCGGCGGTCCGGGGCACTTCGAGGAGGGCGGCGAGGGCATCGCGGAGCCCCTCGCTGGTGCTCGTCTCCGAGAGATCGGCGCGCCGCACCAGGACACCACCCATGCGCTCGGCCAGCCGGCCAGAGAGCTCCACGCCGAAGCGCGTCTTGCCGATACCCCCGGGTCCGGTCACGGCCAGGATGGAGCACGCTTCGTCCAGCGCCGTCACGGCCGCATCGAGCTCGCCGGCTCGGCCGAAGAACGCATCGGCGGGCCGCCGGAAAGCGACCGGTGCCCTGGCGCTTCGCCCAGCCGGGGTTCGCCTGGCGCTGGGTGCTGAGAGCTGGGTGACCGAGGCGGGCTGGACCATGCCCGGCAGCGTAGGGAAGCGCTCGGCGCCGGCCAGGACCCCGCCGTTTCCACCGTGGTCCCTGGGCCCCACGGCGGGCGCGAGCGTCCACCGGACCGGCGGCCAACGCTCCGAAAACACGGACCTTGCGAGGCCGCTTGGGCCCGCAGCCACCTTCCGCCGCGCCTCATTGCTCATTTCCCGGCCGAGCGCCGGAGTCGACCTTCGCGGCGGGGCGGCGGGGCGGGTCAGGGCGTCACGACGAAAGGCAACAGCGCGAGCGGCCCGTTCGTCCCGCCGGCGAGCGCGTCGACGAAGGCCAGCGTCCCGGGGGCCAGGCCGAGCGGAGCCTCGAGCGCGGGCGGCGGCGCCTCGTCCGTGGTCCCCAACGCCGGGGCGCGCCCGCGCGTCACGAGCTGCCGCGCGAGACCGAGCAGGCCCGAGGGCCGCGCCGGGACGTAGGCGACCTCGACATCGTCCGGGACGCCGGCCAGCGCCTTCGCGCGCGCGAGCGCCGCCGTGAAGCCGCCGAGCCGGTCGACGAGGCCCCGCGCCGCCGCGGCCTCTCCACTCCAAATGCGCCCCTGCGCCACCGCGTGGACCTCCCGCGGCGTGAGGTCCCGGCTGCCGGCGACGCGATGCAGGAAACGCCGGTAGCTTCCGCGCACGAGCACGGCCAGGGCCGCCCGTTCGTCGCCGGTAAAGGACCGGTACATGCTCGAGGCGCCGGCGCGTTGCCCGCGGGTGACGGGCGTGACGCCGACGCCGAGACGCGCCGCGAGGGGGCCGACGTCGGCCTTGCCGAAGAAGACGCCAATGGAGCCCGTCAGGGTCGTCGGTGTCGCCCAGATCTCCGTGGCCGGGCTCGCGACGTAGTAGCCGCCGCTGGCCGCCACGGCACCCATGGAGGCGACCACGGGTTTTTCCGCCGCCAGGCGACGGACGGCGCGCCAGATCTGATCGGATGCGAGCGCGGAGCCGCCGGGGCTGTCCACGCGGAGCACCACGGCGGCGACGGTCGCGTCCCGGCGCGCCGCTTCGATGACCGGCACCAGCGTCCGGGCCCCGGAGCGGCGGATGCCCACGAGGGGCACGTCCTGGTTCTCCCCGTCGACGATGCTCCCATCGATGACGATCACCGCGACGCGTCGCGGCAGGCCCGAGGTCGTGGGCAGCCGCGGCGAGGTCGCGCGGACGATGCGCCGACGCCCGAAGAGGTCGCGGAGCGCGGCGCCGGCGGCCGCGGGCTCCGCCGCGCCGTCCACGAGCCCGGCCTCGAGGGCGCCGGGAAACTCGAAGGGGCCCGCGTCGATGAGCTCCGCCACGGCCTCCGGCGTGCGATCGAAGTCCGCCGCCAGGTCGCCCTGGAGCCGCTCCCAAGCGTCGTCCAGGAAGGCCTGGCGCTGCGTGAGCGCGGGCTCCGTGGGCGCCTCCTCCTGGTAGAGTTCGACGGCGCTCTTGTAGCGCCCGATGCGCACGAAGTCCGCCCGCACACCCGCGCGCTCCAGCAGCCCGCGCGCGCTCAAGATCTCGCTGCTCGGCCCGAGGAGGCGCACGTAGCCGGCGGGCTCCATCACGCGCCGGGACGCGGCGCCGCAGGCGAGGATCTCGCCTCCCGTCGCCGCCTGGAGCAGGCAGGCCACGGGTTTGCCGGCGGCCTCGAGGGCGACGACGGCTTCGCGGATCTCCTGGGCGCGGCTCAAGGGCAGGCGCCCGGCGCGCATGCGGAGCAGCACGCCAGCGACGCGCCGATCCCGGCGCGCCGCGTCGAGGCGCGCCAGGAGCCCGAGGATGGCGCGCGTGCCGGACCCCGCGACGGTGAATTCCTGCACGACCTGGCCCGTGGGCATCCCCTCCGGCGCGCTCGCGCCGCGGAGTCGTAGCCCCGCGTAGCCGGCCAGGTCCCGCACGCCGTCGCCGGCGATGACTCCGCCCTCGGCACGCCCCCGTCCGACGTCCACGGCGAGGCCACCGAGGACACGGAAAACCTGTGCGTCGTCCCCGAGGCGCTCCGCCTCCACGGCCACGCGGGCCCGGCCCAGCCGGGGCACGCGCACGTCGAAGCGCCCGGCGACGGCGACGTCCCCCGCGGTGTCCGCCGCAAGCGTCGCCCCGAGCGTGAGCGCATCGTCTCCGAAGAGCCGGAGCTCGCTCGCGAGCACGTAGGTGCCACGGGTCGCGCCCTCGGCCCCATCGAGGCCCGTGGGCGCGAGCAGGTCGTGGGCCGTGAGCGCGAGCGCCAGGCGCCGGTGCGGACGAAGGGCCAAACCGAGGTCGAGGCTCGTGACGCCGTCGGCTCCGCCGCCGGCATGTTGGCGGAGTACGAGGCCGAGACCGAAGACCCGGCGCGCCGGCGCGAAGCCGAGGCCCAAGGACACGCGGCCGCGATCCCCGCGCAGGTCGCCCCGGATCCAATCGACGGAGGCCCCGACGGCGACGCCCGCCCCGAGCGGCGCGACGAAGGCGAGCGTGTTGCCACGCAGGTCGAAGGGCAGCGGCGCGTCCGCTCCCTCGTCGCCCGCGCGGCGCCCCTGCACGTGCAGCGCCGCCAGCTCCCAGCTCGGGGAGAGGCCGAGCGCGCCGGGCGCGAGCTCGAGGGCGTAAGCGCTGCCGGGGACGGCGCGCGAGGCGACGGGAGCCGCCACGCCGCCGGTCGCCCGGCGAAGCTGCGCGTGGGCGGGCAGCGCCCCGAGGCACGCCAGGAGCACGAGCGAGAAGCGAGCGCGCATGGGGCGGCAGGCTGGAGCGCCGACGCCGGGGGGTCAATGGCGGACCGGAGTCAGCGAAGGGTGACGACCGTGAGGCGCTCGCCGCCTTCTTCCGTCGTGCCGCCGCGGTGCCGGGCAACGTAGCGCGTGTCCGCCGCGAGGTGCGCGCGAACGGCCTCGCGAAGCGCGCCGCTGCCCATGCCGTGGAGAATGTACCCGGTGCCCTCGCTCGCGCCGAAGAGCCGGTCGAGAAAGGACTCGGTCATGGCGAGCGCGTCGTCGACGCGCAGCCCGCGCACGTCGAGCGTGTTGCCGGGATGCTGCGGCCGGTCCTTGGTCTCCGGGGCCGGCGGCCGCGGGGACGGCGGCGTCGCGACCGAGCCCGGCCGCCGCTGCGCCCGGAGCGCGGCCTTCTCGGCCGGCGTCAGCGCCCGCTCGCTCACGCTCCTCAGCTCCTCCCGGTCGACCCAGAGCTTCAGCGCGCCGGCCGCGACGCGCACCTGCCCGCGGGCCCCCTCCTCGAGCACCTCGGCCTGCGTGCGCAAACGCGGCACGAAGACCCGGTCGCCCACGGCGACCTGGGAGAGGACCTCCCCCGCCTCGACCATGGGACCGAGCGCCGGGGCCGTGCGCTCGGCCAGCTCGGCGGCGCGGTCGATGCGGTCCTTGGCCGCGGCGAGGGCCTCCGCGTCGGCCTCCTGCTTGAGGCGTTTACGGAGCGCCTTGAGCTCGTTTCGCGCCTCTCGGAGCTGGTCCCGGAGGCGCTTCGCCTCATCGTCCACGGCCTTGCGTCCCCGGGCGCGCATGGCCTCGAGGCGCTCCTCGATCTCCTCTCGAGCCGCCTTCGCCGCGGCGCGCTGGCCTTCCACGCCGGCTTGCGCGACGGCCAACTTCTGCCGCTGCGCCTCGAGGCCGCGCACCAGCTCGTCGAAGGTGCGCGTGTGCTCCGGCAGCATCTCCCGCGCCGTCTGGATCACCCGCGCGGGGATGCCGAAGCGCGCGGCCACGCTCAACGCGCTCGACGCGCCGGGGACGTCCCAGTGGAGCGCAAAGGTGGGCAGCATGGCGTCGACGTCGAAGCCGACGGACGCGTTCCGTAGCCGGTCGTCCCGGGCCGCAAAGGCCTTCAGCGGCTCGTAGTGCGTCGTGGTCGCCAGGGCGACGCCGCGCCGGCAGAAGGCGTCGACGAGGGCCTGGGCCAGCGCGGCGCCCTCCTCGGGATCCGTCCCGCCGGCGAGCTCGTCGAGAAGCACCATCGCGCCCTCGCCGGAGCGCTCGAGGATGGACGCGAGGTTGGTCACGTGCGCCGAGAAGGTCGAGAGATTCTTGGCGATGGACTGCTCGTCCCCCACGTCCGTGAGCACGGGCGCGAAGAAGCCGCAGCGGCTGCCCTCCTCGGCGGGTACGGGAAGCCCGGCGCGCTGCATCAAGGCCGCGAGGCCGAGGAGCTTGAGGGCAACGGTCTTTCCGCCGGCGTTCGGACCGCTGATGACGAGGCCCTGGCCGGCCTCGAGGTGCAGGTCGCTCGCGACGACGTCTACGCCGTCGAGGAGCAGGAGCGGGTGGCGCCCGGCCCGGAGCTCGATGAGCGGGCCCTCGGCGAGCGGGAGCACCTCGGCACCGAGGTCTACGCCGAGGCGGGCGCTGGCCTGGCGCAGGTCCGCGTGGTCGAGGGCGTCCGTCGCCGCGTGCAGCTCCGGGAGCCGTTCCTTCACGAGCTCGCTGAGCTCCGCGAGAATGCGAGCCTCCTCGCGCTCGAGCTCGCCCTGCGCCATCTTCAGCCGGTTGCCCTGGGCCACGAGGCCCCGGGGCTCGACGAAGATGGACGCGCCGCTCGCGCTCGTGCCGTGCACGATGCCGGAGAAGCGCTCGTGCGCATCGCGCCGCACAGGCACCACGTAGCGGCCTTCGCGCAGCGTATAGAAGCGGTCCTGCAGGATGTCCGCGTGTTTGAGGAGCAGCTCCTCGAGGCGACCGACGATGCGCGCACGCAGGTTGGCGACCTCCGTCCGCAGGCGACGAAGCTCCGGGCTCGCGTGGTCCGCGAGCGTGCCGTCGGGCTCGATGGCCGCGGCGAGCTCGTCGTGCAGCCGGTCCAGCGTCGGGTCGAGGGGGCAGGCCGCCTGGAGCGCGCCGAGCATCTCCCGCCGCGCCGAGAGGAAGCGGCGCAGGGCCCGAGCCGCCTCGAGCGTACGCATCACGTCGCGAAGCTCCGGCGCCGTGAGCGCGCCATCGCGAGCGACGCGCTTCAGGAGCGTGCGGAGCTCGCGGATGCCATCGAGGGGAAGCGTCTCGCCGGACCGGAGCAGCGCGAGCACTTCGCCGGTCTCCGCCAGCGCGGCGACCGCGCCCTCGCGCGTGCGCGCCACGGGCAGCTCGATGCGCGACGCCAGCGGGCCTCGGCAGCGCGCCCCCACGGCCGCGACGAGACGCGGCCACTCGAGGTCCAAACGCGTCTTGTCGAGCACGCCGGACGCGGCGGGCGGCTGCGCGGGGGTGGAGACGGCGGCCGGAGAGTTCACGGGAGGGGCGCCTTAGCGCTCCCGCCGCCAGAGCGAAAGGCGGCGCGCTCCCCTGGAAACGGCCCCGAAAGACGGGATGAGACCGGATGAATCGCTACTGGAAGATGGTCGGCATCTTCAACTCGTCCGAGCGCGGGCCGTCCATGCGCGTCGCCTCCGGGTCCGCACTCGGGCCCGGGCGCATGCCCGTGCCCGGTCGCGTACGCCGCGGCACGAGCGCGATCTGAACCGTCGTCGGCGAATCCGGCGTGAGCTCGAGCTCACCCCGGCTCCGGCCGCGGGAGGCGCGAAGCACCAGCGGCTCGCCGACGGGCGCGTCGATGATGCAGGGCGTGGGGGAACACCCCGGGGTGTCGCCGTCGACCTCCACCGTCGCCCCGTCCCCGGGCCGCGTCTCCACGGTCACGGGCACCACGCTCGGCTCCGGCTCCGGCTCCGGCTCCGGCTCCGGCTCGGGCGCCACGGCGCCCAGGTCCGGCGCCGCGGCCACGGGGGCCGGCTCTCCGCTCCCCCGCTTCTTCGCCAGGAGAAAGGCCCCACCGGCGCCGAGGAGCAGGAGGAGCACGGCGCCGGCGATGAGCAGCGGCCGCTTCGCCGTCGCGTCGTCGTCGAACGCGAGCTCCTCCGCCGGCGCCGGCGACGCGCGGCGCGGGGCCTTCACCGGCGCCTTCACGGGCTCGCCGAACCCCATGAGCGTCTTTTCGCTCACCTTTCCGTGGGCGGCCTCCTCGAGGGCCTCGGCGAGCTCGTCCATGGTCTGGAAGCGCTTGTCCGGGTCCTTGGAGAGCGCCTTGTAACAAACGACCTCGAGCTCGGGGCTGATGCGCGCGCTCGGGTTGGCTTCCCGAAGCGGCGGCGGCTCCTCGAACATGTGCTGGGTCAAGACGCCCATGAAGGAGTCGCCCACGAAGGGCACGACCCCCGTCATGCACTCGTAGAGGATGACGCCCATGGCGTAGATGTCGACGCGGTGATCGAGCTCCCCGCCCTTGGCCTGCTCCGGCGACATGTACTCGGGCGTGCCGAAGATCATGCCGGTCTTGGTCAGCTTGCGTCCCGGAGCGCCCTCGGTCTCGACGTCGCTCATCTTCGCGATGCCGAAGTCGACGATCTTCACGAAATCCTGACCGTCGTCACCGGTCGTGAGGAAGATGTTCTCGGGCTTCATGTCCCGGTGCACGATGCCCTTGGCATGCGCCGCGCCGAGCGCACGGCAGCATTGCTTCAGCAGCGCGATGGCCCGGCGCATGTCGAGGGTCCCTTCGCGCGCCAGCGCGTTTGCGAGGTCTTCGCCGGCGAGGAACTCCATCACGAAGTAGCTCGATCCGTCCGGCGTGTTGCCGAAGTCGCTGATGTCGACGATGTTCGCGTGGCCGATGCGGCTCGCGCTGATGGCCTCTTGCTTGAAGCGCTCCACGACCTCCGAGCGCGTGGTGAAGTCCTGGCGCAGGACCTTGATGGCCACGCGCTTCTCGATGACCGTGTGGACGGCCTCGTAGACGAGGCCCATGCCGCCTTCGCCGATGCGGCGAATCACCCGGTACTTGTCGAGCTGCGTGCCGACGAGGGGATCCGGCGGCGCCTCGTGCGACCCGCTCGCGAGGTCCCCGAGGCCCTCGAGGCGCGCGGCGTCGAGGGGACAGAAGACTTCGCCGCCGGGGTACTGGGTCTTGCAGACGGGACAGATCTTCATCGAAAGCCAGGCGTGCCGCGGAGGCGGCGGAGGGAGACCTCGCGACGGTAACACCACGGCGTCGCTCGCCAAGCAGCCCGCGGATGGTAAGGCGAAGCCGTGGGCCGGATTCGCCGCCTCGACGACGCGCTCATCGACCAGATCGCCGCCGGTGAGGTCGTGGAGCGTCCCTCGAGTGTCGTAAAGGAGCTCGTAGAAAACGCGCTCGACGCCGGGGCCGCGCGCCTCGGCGTGGAGATCGTCGAAGGGGGCCGGGCGCGCATCCGCGTGGTCGACGACGGCCGGGGCATGGACCCGGAGGACGCTGCCGCGTGCGTTCGGCGCCACGCCACGAGCAAGCTACGCGCCTTCGGGGACCTCGACCGCATCTCCACCATGGGGTTCCGCGGCGAGGCCCTTCCGTCCATCGCCTCGGTCTCGCGCTTCCGCCTCCTGACGCGCCCCCGGGACGCCATCGCGGGCACGGAGGTGCGCGTCATCGGCGGCGGCGCGCCCCAGCTACGCGAGGCCGGGGCCGCCCCGGGCACGGTGGTCGAGGTCGACGACCTCTTTTTCAACGTCCCGGCGCGGCGGAAGTTCCTGAAGGCGCGGCAGACGGAGACCGGGCACGTGCGCGAGACCTGCGTGCGCGTCGCCCTCGCCCGGCCGGACGTGCACGTCACGCTGCGTGTCGACGGGCGCGAGAGCCGGAGCTTCGTCCCGGCGGGCTCGCGGCTGGCCCGGGCGCAGGCCGTGTTTCCGGACCTCGCGCTCTCCGCCATCGAAGGCACGCGGGGCTCGCTCCGCGTCGAGGCCGCGCTCGCCCCCGTACGCCAAGCGCGCCGGGGCATGCGCTACCTCCTGCTCTTCGTGAACGGCCGCCCGGTGACGGACCGGCACCTCGCCCGGGCGGCGGCGCAAGCCTACGGGGAACGCCTCGAGGGCGGCCGCTACCCCACGGGCGTGCTCTGGCTCGAGCTCCCGGGCCACGAGGTCGACGTGAACGCGCACCCGCGGAAGAGCGAGGTGCGCTTTGCCAACGCGCAAGCGGTGCGAGACGGCGTGCTCCGCGTGCTCGCGTCCGGGCTTGGAACGCGCCGCTGGGGCGAGGGCATCGTCGGAAGCGCGGCGCGGGCGGAGGCGGGGGCGAGCGACGGCGGAGAGACCCTCCGCCGGGACCCGGGTTGGCTCGACCGGCGACCCGGGAGCCTCGCGGGCCGCGGCGCGGCGGAGACCGTGACGCGCTTCGCGGCCGCGCCGGCGGAGGAGACCGGCGCCCTTGCGGCGGCGCTCCGAGCGCCGGCCCCACCGGCTCCCGGGCCCGCGCCGGACGACACGCCGCTTCGGGACGACACGCCGGTTTCGGAACCGGGCTCCGCGGCCGGCGGCGAAGGCTCTGCCGGGGGCCCGGAGGAGCGCCTCCAGGCGAAGCACGAAGGCCGGGCCGGGACGCAAGCGCTCGCCCCGCCATCTGCGGAGCCGGCTCGCGAGGCGGGCGCGCCCCGCGCGCTGGCGCTGAGCGGCGACCGTGCCTGGCTCGTCGTGGAAGCGGGCGACGCGCTGCTCGTGGTCTCCGTGGCCGAGGCGACGCGCGCCGCCGCGCGGCGCGACCTGGCCGCCGGGACGCCGGAGCGGCGGCGCCTCCTCTTCCCGGCGCGTCTGGAACGCGCGACGGGCGCGCTCGAGGCACGGGAAGCGGAGCTCGCGGCGCTCGGCCTCGAGCTCAGCGCCCTCGGCGAGGGCACGCTCGCGGTGCACACCGTCCCGGGCCTCGCCGGCTTCGCCGAGGTTCCGCCCGAGGCCCTCGCCGCCGCAGCGCTCGACGCGGCACCGGGCGCAGCCCGGGAGGCCCTCGCAGCGCTCGCGCAGGCACCGGACGCGCGCATGCCCGGCGCGGTGCTGGATGCGCTGGGGCTCCAGGACGATGCGCTCCGCTCCGTGGCGCTCACGCTGCCGCGAGCCCAGCTCGGTCGAGGCCTCGGCCGGACCTACGAGCCGTGAGCGAGCGGGCGCCGCCGCTCCTCGTGCTCGCCGGGCCCACGGGGAGTGGAAAGACCGCCGCGGCGCTCGTCCTCGCCCGCCGAATCGGCGGCGAGCTCGTCGGCGCCGACAGCGTGCAGGTCTACCGGGGCTTCGACATCGGGAGCGCCAAGCCGACGCCACGTGAGCTCGGCTCCGTCACGCACCACCTCATCGACGTGTGTGATCCTCCGGAAGCCATCGACGCGGCGGCCTACGCGCGGCGCGCGGACGCCGCGGTTCGGGACATCGCCGCCCGGGGCCGGGTCCCCCTCGTCGTTGGCGGGACCGGCCTCTGGCTCCGGGCGCTCGTGCGGGGCCTCGTGGACCTCCCGGCCCCGGACCCGGCCATCCGCGGCGCGCTCGAGGAGGAGGTTCGCCTGCGCGGGGCGCCGGCGCTGCATGCGCGCCTCGCCGGCGTCGACCCGAAGAGCGCCGCCGCGGTGCATCCCAACGACGCGCTGCGCATCGTGCGGGCCCTCGAGGTGCACGCGCAGACCGGAGAGGCCCTCGGCGAGCTCCGGGCCGCGCATGCGCTCGGGGCCGACCGCTACCCCACGCTCTTCGTGGTCTTCGACCCGGACCCGGCGACGCTCACGGCGCGCATCGAGGCGCGTCTCGCGGCCATGCTGGCGGCGGGCTGGGTCGACGAGGTTCGCCAGCTCCTGGGACGCTGGCCGCGGGACGCGCGGGCCTTCGGGAGCGTGGGCTACCGGCAGATCGTCGCGCACCTCGCCGGGGAGACGACCGCCACGGACATGGAGCGGCAGATCCGCAAGGCCACGCGCGTGTACGCCCGGCGTCAGCGCACCTGGTTTCGCTCGGAGCCCGGCGTGGGCTGGCGAAGCACGGCGCAGGACCTACTGTCCGCGTCAGGCATGCGACGCCTCGAAGCCCACCTCGCCGACGCGACCGCCCAGGCCCCATGAACTTCTACGGGCATCTCACGGTCGCCACCTGGACCCGGCCGGGCCGAGAGGACCCGCGCTTCGGGCTCGGGGCCATGCTGCCCGACTTCGCCGGCATGGTGCGCGCGCGGCCCCCGAGCACCCGGGCGCCGTCCCCGCTCTCCGAGGGCATCGGCAACCACCACGAAGTGGACGCGGTCTTTCACGGCACGGCGAGCTTTCTCGCGCTCTGCCGCGAGGGAGCCGACGCCATGCGCGGGGCACGCCGGGGCACCGTGCGCGCCGCGGCCCACATCGGCGCGGAGCTCTTCCTCGACGGCTGGCTCCACGCGCGCCTGCCCCGCGCGGAGGCCTACGCCGCGGCGCTCGTCGCAGGCGCCCCGGAACGCGGCGGCGCGGAGCTCTCCTGGCAGGAAGACGACGCCGCGAAGCGCTTCGAAGCGCTCCGCACGCGCCTTCTGGCCTTCGGCGTTCCGGAGGACCATGGCCCGGAGGCCGTCTTCCGGCGCCTCGAACGCACGCTCGCGGCGCGACCGCGGCTTCGCATCGATGCCGGCGATGCGCCCATCGTCCGCGAAGGCCTCGAAGAGCTCGCCGAGCGCGTCGAGACGCGGGCATCGGCGCTCGTCGACGAGCTGCGGACGGGGCTGCGGGCGCGCGCCGCCGCTCGGGACGCGGCGGGGCTCTACGACGCGCCCTGAGCGGGAGGTGAGACGAGGCGCGCTCGCGCGAGGCCGCCGATGAAGGTACGCCCGGGCCATGGAGCCAAAGGCCCCAGCCGAGGCGCGCCGCGGGCTCGCGCTCCGCCTCATGCTCACGGCGCTGGCGCTGGCCGTCTGGGCGGGGCTTGCCGGCGTGTCTCCCCGGGAGCTCGCCGGGGCCCTCGGACGCATCGCGCCGGCCAGCTTCGCGTGGGCCGTCGCCCTCACCGCCGCCAATCACCTCGTCGGGGCCCTTCGCTGGCGCGCGCTGCTCGCCGCCTTCGGTGCCACGGCGCCGCCTTCCTTCGGCGGCGCGTTCCGCCTCTACCTGGAGGGCACGTTCTTCAACACCTTCCTGCCCGCCAACGTGGGCGGGGACGTGCTCCGGGCTCATCGCACGCGCCGCGCCTTCGCCGGCGGCGCCGCCGGCGCGTACCTGGTCGTGCTCCTCGAGCGCCTCTTCGGTCTCGCCGGGCTCCTGGGCCTCGCGGGCATCGTGCTCGGCGTGCGGCCCGTCGGCTCGCTGGAGCCGAGCGCCCTACCCTTCCTTCTGGCCGCGGCGGCGCTCGCCGGCGCGCTCGCGCTCCCGTGGGTGCTTCGCCGCTCGGCGCCGCTCCTCGCCCGGCACGCGCTCACGGAGGGCATCGGGCAGGCCCTCGCCGGCGCTCCCCGGCTGCTGCGCCGGGCGCCCCTCGCCGGCGCGCTGCTGCTCAGCTTCGTCACCCATGCCGGCGTGGCGCTCGCGTGCCTGGCGCTCCTGTCGGACCTCGCCCCGGGGGTCACGCTCACGGACGCGCTGGTGCTCGTCCCCGTGGCGCTCATCGCGACTTATCTGCCGACGCTCGGCGGCCTCGGGACCCGGGAGGCGGCTTTCGTGCTCCTCTTTGGCTGGATCGGCGTCGAGGAGGCCGAGGCCACCGCGGCCTCGCTCGGGCTCTACGGCGCCCTCGTGTGCGTGGCGCTTCTGGGCGGCGCGCTGCACCTGCTACACCCTCGCGAGCCATGAGCCGCTCCGACCCGCCCGCCCGGCCCCGGCGAAGCCATGGCACCGGGCGCTTCCTGCCCGAGCAGCTGCGCGCCCTGGGCGAGGGCAGCTGCATCGAGGACGGCGTGCGCATCTTCCACCCGGAGAACGTGTCCCTCGGCCGCGGCGTCTACGTAGGCCACGACGCGATGCTGAAGGGCTACCACCGGGGGCTCCTCGAGATCGGCGACGGAACCTGGATCGGCCAGCGCTGCTTCTTTCATGCCGCCGGCGGACTTCGCATCGGGCGCAACGTGGGCATCGGGCCGGAGGTGAAGATCCTGACCTCGACGCATGCGGAGGCCGGCCGAGGCGTTCCCATCCTCCACGCGCCGCTCCGCTTCGCCCAGGTCGTCGTGGACGACGACGCGGACCTCGGCGTGGGGGCCATCGTGCTCCCGGGCGTCACCATCGGCCGCGGCGCACAGATCGGGGCCGGGGCCATCGTCACGCGCGATGTCCCGGCCTTTGCCGTGGCGGCGGGCAACCCCGCGCGAGTCCTGCGCTCGCGTCCCGAGGACGAGCCGTGAGCCGGGAGCCGCCGGAGCTGAGCATCCTCGTGCTCGCTTTCGATGAGGAAGAGAACGTAGGCCCGGTGCTCGGCGAGCTGCACCGCTGGCTCGAGGGGGCCGGCCTCGACGCGGAGATTCTCGTGGTGGACGACGGCTCGCGGGACGGGACCGCCGAGGCCGCCGCGAAGGCCCTGGGACCGCGGCTCCGCCGGGAGCGAGGGCGCGTGCTCCGCCACGCGCACAACCGGGGCATGGGCGCGGGCATCAAGACCGGCGCGCGGGCGGCGCGAGGCCGCTGGCTCACCTTCCTGCCCGCGGACGGGCAGATTCCCCCGGAGGCCGTGGGCGTGCTTCACGACGCTTGCGAGGGCGTCGACGCGGTGCTGAGCGTCTACGCGGACCGGGACGACGGCGCGCTTCGAACGCTGCTCTCCGCCGGCGTACGCGGGCTCATCACGGCCGTGCACGGTGTCCGCGTTCGGTCCGACGGACCCTGGCTCGTCCGTCGAACGCTCGTGGACCCCGCGCAGCTCGCGCCGGACACCTTCTTTCTCAACTTCGAGCTTCCGATTCGCCTGCGCGCCGCGGGCCTCCGCACGCGGACCGTCGTCGTGACCGTACGCCCGCGGCGCAGCGGCGTCTCCAAGACCGCCCGCCCGGGCCGGGCCCTGCGCATCGCCCAGGACCTCGTTGCGCTCCGGAGCCAGCGCCTCCGCGAGCTCGCGGAGCGCTGGCGCGCTTGAGACCCGGGCTCACGCCACCCGGCGAAGCCGCCCGCGGAAGGTGCTTCGGGGCATGCCGAGGGCCCGCGCCGCCGCGGTGACGTTGCCGCCGTGCGCCGCGAGCACTTCGCGGAGCTGCGCATCCGAACAGGCGGGGCTCGCGAGGGGCATGCCCACGCGACGGATCGACCGCTCGATGGCCTCCGCGTCGAGCACGGGGCCGGTGGCGTGAGCCGCAGCGGCCTCCACCACGTTGCGAAGCTCGCGCACGTTTCCTGGCCAGGGATGCGCGCGAAGCCGCGCCACGGCGCCGTCCGTGAGGGCCCGCGCCGCAAGCCCTTCGCCGAGGCCCGCGAGGAAGTGCATCGCCAGCGGGCCCACGTCGTCGAGGCGCGCGCGCAGCGGCGGCACCTCGAGCACGAGGCGCCGAATGCGGTAGAGCAGGTCCGGCCGGAAGCGACCCTCGAAGGCCCAGGCGGCCAGGTCGCGGTGCGTGGCGCAGACGAGACGCACGTCGACGGACCGCTCTTGCTCCGCACCGAGGCGCCGGATGCGCCACTCCTCGAGGACCCGGAGCAGCCGGGCCTGGAGCGGCAGCGGGAGCTCCCCCACTTCGTCGAGAAAAAGCGTGCCGCCGTCCGCGCGCTCGAAGGCCCCGAGGCGGCGCTGCGAAGCCCCGGTGAAGGCGCCGCGCTCGTGGCCGAAGAGCTCGCTCTCGACGAGCGTCGGCGCGAGGCCGCCAGCGTTCAGCGCGACGAAGGGCCCCTCCCGGCGCGGCCCCTCCGTGTGCAGCGCCCGGGCGATGCCCTCCTTGCCGGCACCGGACTCGCCGAGCACGAGCACGGGCCAGGGGAGCCTCGCGAGGCGCGCGGTCTCGTCGAGGAGCGTCTGCATGGCCGCGGAGGCGGCCACGAGGCCCCGCGCGCGGCTCTCCGGCTCCGGCACGGCCACGATGAGCAAATCGGTGCGCCCCACGCGCACCCGGGTCCCGGGCCCGACCTCCAGCCGCCCCACGCGCCGGCCGTCCACCCAGGTTCCGTTGCGGCTGCCCAGGTCCTCGAGGCACACGGCGCCGCCGGTGGGCGTGAGGCGAAGGTGATGGCCGCTCACGGAGCGATCGCCCAGCCGCAGGTCCGAGTCGAAACCGCTGCCGACGATGAGCGGACCCTCGAGGCATCGCGCTCGGTTCCGGCGCTCCGGACTCTCGACGCGAAGAAGCAGCGCGGGCGGCGCCCCGGGTGCCGGTAGCGGGAGGGGTTCCGTGCGCTGGGGATCGGGTGCGCCGGCCGGCAAGGGCGCATCGACGGGAAAATGCCGTTCGCTCATGGGGCGCTCTTCGCCGAGGACCCGCGCGCGTTTCCCCTGCGGCGAGGGGTCGGGGGAGCCACCCTCCGAAGCGGGGACATGGCACGAGGGTGCCGCGGTTGAAGCGCCAGGACCGCGTGTGTTATGGGCGGCCCACCTTGAGCGACGACACTCACGGCGGCCTACGGCAGACTCCCCTTCACGCGGCCCACGTGGCCGCCGGCGGTCGCCTGGTGCCCTTCGCGGGCTACGCGATGCCCGTGCAGTACGCGGGGATCAAGGCCGAGCACGCGGCGGTGCGGGACGCCGCGGGCGTCTTCGACGTTTCCCACATGGGCGAGCTTTTCATCGAAGGCCCGGACGCGGTCAGCGCCGTCGACCGGCTGGTGACCAACGCCGTCTCGGACCTGCCCGTGGGCAAGGCGCTCTACACGGTCTGCACGAACGCCGACGGCACGATTCTCGACGACCTGATCGTCTACCGGCGCGGCCCCGAGCGCGTGATGGTCGTGTGCAACGCGAGCAACCGCAGCAAGATCGCGGCGCATTTCGCCCAGGAGCTCGCCGGGCGGGACCTGCGCTACGAGGACCGCAGCGACGCCACGGCGCTACTGGCCCTCCAGGGCCCGCGGGCCGAGGCCGTGCTTCGCGCCGTGGGCGGCGGCGCCCTCGCCGACCTCGCGACCTTTCATCTCGCCGATGGCACCGCGGCGGGTGCGGCCTGTATCGCGGCCCGCACCGGGTACACGGGCGAGGACGGCTTCGAGCTCTTCTGCGCGAACAAGGACGCGCCGGCGCTCTGGGACGCCCTCCTCGGCGCCGGCGCCACGCCGGCAGGCCTCGGAGCGCGCGACACGCTTCGCCTCGAGGCGAAGCTCGCGCTCTACGGCAACGACATCGACGAGACCACCAACCCCTACGAGGCCGGACTCGGGTGGGTCGTGAAGCTCGACCACGGCGAGTTCATCGGCCGGGACGCGCTCCGCGCCGTCAAAGAGGCCAAGCCCGCGCGAAAGCTGGTCGGCTTCGAGATGACCGGACGCGGCATCGCCCGTCACGGCTACGCGATCCACGCCCTCGGTGACGACGGCAGCCCCGGCCAAGAGATCGGAGCCGTCACGAGCGGCTCCCCATCCCCGACCCTCGGAAAGAACATCGGCCTCGGCTACCTGCCGAGGGATCGAGCACGCATCGGCACCACGATCGCCATCGCGATTCGCGGAAAGCACGTGCCCGCGGTGGTCGTGAAGACCCCCTTTTACAAGCGAGCGAAGTGAGAGATGGCCCAGTACCCCAGCGACCTGCGCTACACGAAGGACCACGAGTGGGCGCGGCTCCTCGATGACGGCATCGCGGAGGTTGGCGTGACCAGCTACGCCGTGGAGCAGCTCGGCGACGTGACCCTCGTCGACCTCCCGGAGGCCGGGAGCGACGTGCAGGCGCACGAGCGCTTCGGCGACATCGAGTCCGTCAAGACCGTGTCCGAGCTCTTCGCGCCGGTGAGCGGCGAGATCGTGGAGGTCAACGACGAGCTCGAAGGCAGCCCCGAGCTCGTGAACGAGGCCCCCTACGACAAGGGCTGGATGGTTCGGATCAAGATGAACGATCCCGGGGAGTTCGAGTCCCTCATGGAACCGCCGGGCTACGAGGACTTCGTCAGCAAGATCGAGTGAGCGCACGCTGCTGCGCCCGCGCTGCTTGAACCCCGGGGGACCAGGGCCCAGGTTTCCGCTTCCGCCATGCGCTACCTGCCCCACACGCCCGACGAGATTCGCCTGATGCTCGAGCGCATCGGCGTATCCTCCCTCGACGACCTCTTCGCGGCCGTGCCGGCGGAGCTGGTCGCGCAGCCGCTCGCGCTGGAGCCGGCGCTCGACGAGGCCGCTCTCATGCGCCACCTCGAGGTGCTGAGCGACCGGAGCTCCAGCGCCCACGCGCTCTCGTTCCTGGGCGGCGGCATGTACGACCACCACATCCCGCCGGCGGTGGACCAGCTGCTGCTGCGCAGCGAGTTCTACACGGCGTACACGCCCTACCAGGCCGAGGTGAGCCAGGGGACGCTCCAGGCGATCTACGAGTTCCAAACGCTCGTTTGCCAGCTCTTCGGCATGGAGGTGGCGAACGCCTCCATGTACGACGCGGCGAGCGGCTGCGCCGAGGCCGTGCTCATGGCGCGCCGAGTGACGAAGCGGAAGCACGTGGTGCTGAGCGCCGGGCTGCACCCCCACGCCATCGACACCACGCGCACCTACCTCGGCGCCGTGGACGACGGCGCGCCGCACATGGACGTCGCCGCGCTCGCAGCCGACGGGCGCACGGACCTGGCGCAGGTCGAAGCGCTGCTTCGCGACGACACGGCGGCGCTCGTCGTCGGGTACCCGACCTTTCTCGGCACCGTCGAAGACCTGGCAGCGCTCCGGCGCCTGGCCGCAGCCCGTGGCGCCCTGCTCGTGACCTCCACCACCGAGCCCTACGCCCTTAGCACCCTGAAGGCGCCCGGCGACGTCGGGGCGGACATCTGCGTCGGCGAAGGCCAGGCGCTCGCCGTGCCGCCCCAGTTCGGCGGACCCGGCGTGGGGCTCTTCGCGTGCCGGCAGAAGTTCGTGCGCCAGATGCCGGGCAGGCTGGTCGGGGAGACCGTCGACCAGGACGGGGAGCGCGGCTTCGTGCTCACGCTCTCGACGCGAGAGCAGCACATTCGCCGCGAGCGCGCGACCTCGAACATCTGCACCAACCACGGGCTCATCGCGTTGGCCATGGCCATTCGCACGGCGCTCCTGGGCAAGCAGGGCTTTCTCCACGCCGGGGAGCGATGCCTCCGCGCAGCGGAGTACCTGAAGTCGGAGATCGCCAAGCTTCCCGGCTTTTCCCTTCCTTACGCGGCCCCGACCTTCAACGAGTTCGTGGTGCGACGGGACGCGGGAGACGCGGCCGAACTGCTCCGCGCGCTGCGGGCCCAGGGCATCGAAGCCGGCGTGAGCCTCGGGCGTTTCGACCCGGCCTGGAGCCAGGACTTCCTCGTGGCGACCACGGAGAAGCACTCCCGGGCCGACCTGGACCGGCTCGTGGCCGGGCTCGCCGCCGCCTGAGCGTCACGCCTCGCCGCCGGCCAGCGCTTCGAGCGCATCACCACTGATGCGCCAGGTCGTCCAGTCGCCGAGGGGCTGGAATCCGCGGCGCCGGTAGAGGTCCGTCGCCGGCGTGTTCCAATCGAGGGCCGTGAGCTCGAGGCGTCCGTCGCCGCGGCCGCAGGCACGCCGGGCCACGGCGCGGAGCAGCGCCTGGCCGAGGCCACGGCCCCGCGCCTCGGGCACCACGAAGAAGTCCTCGAGCCAGGTCCCGGAGCGCCCCTTCCAGGTCGAGTAGGTACGGAAGGTGAGCGCGAAGCCGAGCACGCCCTCCCCCGGCGCGTCCGCGAGCAGGCACTCGAAGGGAGGCACCCGCGCTGCGAGCTGCGCATCGAGGGTCTCGGCGCTCACCTCGACGGCGTCCGGAGCCCGCTCGTAGTGCGCCAGGGCGCGGATGAGCGAGAGGAGCGTGGCTCCATCCCCGGGGACGGCGTCGCGCACACGGAACTCGGACTTGGTCATGGGCGGAGGGTGTAAAATCTCGGCGGTCTCGGCTATGCCTCGCCGCGCATGGCCGAAGGAGACTCCCACGCGTCCGCGCCCCCGGACCCCCGTTCACGCCTCGAAGAGCTCGACCGACGGGCCCTCGAAGGCGGCGGCGCTCGCCGCGTCCAACGCCAACACGACCAGGGCAAGCTCACGGCGCGCGAGCGCATCGAGCTGCTGCTCGACCCGGGCACCTTCGTGGAGACGGACCGGCTGGTGCAGCACCAGTGCCGGGACTTCGGCATGGAGGAGCAGCGCATCCCCGGCGACGGCGTGGTCACGGGCTACGGCAAGGTCGACGGGCGCCAGATCTTCGTCTTCGCCCAGGACTTCACGGTGTTCGGTGGCTCGCTCTCCAGCGCCTTCGCCGGAAAAATCACGAAGATCATGGACCTCGCGCTCCAGACGGGCGCGCCGGTCATCGGCCTCAACGACTCCGGCGGCGCGCGCATCCAGGAGGGCGTGCAGTCCCTCGCGGGCTACGCCGACATCTTCACGCGCAACGTCCTGAGCTCGGGGGTCATCCCGCAGATCAGCGCCATCATGGGCCCCTGCGCCGGCGGCGCCGTCTACAGCCCCGCCATGACCGACTTCATCTTCATGGTGGAGGAGTCGAGCTACATGTTCATCACCGGCCCGGAGGTCATCAAGACGGTGACCCATGAGGAGGTGACGAAGGAGGAGCTCGGCGGAGCGCGCACGCACGCGGCCAAGAGCGGCGTGAGCCACGTGACCTGCGCCGACGACGCGGACTGCCTGCGCGCCGTGCGCGAGCTGCTCTCCTTCCTGCCCTCGAACAACCACGAGGCGCCACCGGTAAGCGCCTGCACGGACCCGCGGGACCGGGAGGACGGCGCCCTCGACGAGCTCGTCCCCGCAGACCCGATGAAGCCCTACGACATGAAGAAGGTCATCGGCTCCGTGGTCGACGAAGGCGACTTCTTCGAGGTGCAGCCGGACTACGCCAAGAACATGCTCATCGGCTTCGCGCGCTTCGAGGGTCACCCCGTGGGCGTCGTCGCGAACCAGCCGATGGTGCTGGCCGGCTGCCTCGACATCGACGCGAGCGTGAAGGCCGCGCGCTTCGTGCGCTTTTGCGACTGCTTCAACCTGCCGCTCGTCACCTTCGTGGACGTGCCGGGCTTTCTCCCGGGGACGGAGCAGGAGTACGGCGGCATCATCCGCCACGGCGCCAAGCTCCTCTACGCCTACACGGAAGCCACGGTCCCCAAGGTCACGGTGATCACGCGCAAGGCCTACGGCGGCGCCTACGACGTGATGGCCTCGAAGCACATTCGCGGCGACATCAGCTTCGCCTACCCCACGGCGGAGATCGCGGTGATGGGCCCCGACGGCGCGGTGAACATCATCTACCGCAAGGAGATCGCCGCCGCCGAGGATCCCGTGGCGGCCAAGGACGCCTTCGTCACGGACTATCGGCAGCGCTTCGCGAACCCCTTCCGGGCGGCGGAGCTCGGCTTCATCGACGAGGTCATTTACCCGCGAAAGACCCGGCCCCGGGTCTGCGCCGCCCTCGAGATGCTCCGAGACAAGCGGGTGGAGAACCCACCCAAGAAACACGGCAACCCGCCCCTCTAAGAAGCGGCGCCTCCACGAGGGGCGCGAATCCAAGCATTTCAGTCGGTTGCGGCGTTTCGGGCGAAGCGCGGCAAATTGACGAATCCAAGGTCGCCGGTAGACTCGGCGTCGAGAGACCCATGGCCCGCACCTGCGACCGCTGCGGTTACGAGAACGCCGACGAAGCGAAGTTCTGCCTTCAGTGTGGCGCCATGCTCGAGCAGCAGGCACCGGACACCGAGGGCCAGGATCCGCTCATCGGGAAGGTGCTCATGGGCCGCTACCGGGTGCTTCGGCTCCTCGGTGAAGGCGGCATGGGGAAGGTCTTCCTCGCGGAGCAGAAGATGGGCACGGCCACGCGCAAGGTGGCCATCAAGACCCTCCACGCGGAGCTCAGCGGCGACCCGCAGCTCGTCGCACGCTTCCACCGCGAGTGCGAGACGGTCATCGAGCTGCACCACCCCAACACGGTGCAGTTCTTCGACTTCGGTGAGCTCGAGGACAAGAGCCTCTTCATCATCATGGAGTTCATCGAGGGCGAGGACCTCGCGCATCGACTGCAGCGCGAGGGCGCCATTGCGCCGGCCCTCGCCGACAAGCTCCTGATTCAGATCTGTGGCTCGCTGAACGAAGCCCACGACCGCGGCATCGTGCACCGCGACCTCAAGCCGGAGAACGTGCTGCTCACGCATCGCGGGGGGCAGACGGACTTCGTGAAGGTCCTGGACTTCGGCATCGCCAAGCGCGACGAGGCGGACAACCAGGCCCAGGCCAAGCTCACCAAACAGGGCATGGTGCTCGGCACCCCGCCCTACATGAGCCCGGAGCAGTTCAGCGGGCAGCTCCTCGACGCGCGCTCGGACATCTACTCGCTCGGGGTCATGACCTACGAGATGCTCACGGGGCAGCTGCCCTTCCAGGCGAACACGCCTTGGGAGTGGGCGACCAAGCATCTCACGGAGCAGCCGACGCCCCTGAGCCAGCACGCCGCCGGCGCGCATCTCGCGCCGAACAAGATGAACGCGGTGATGCGTGCCCTGGCAAAGAACCGCGACGACCGGCACCCGAACGTCCTCGCGTTCATGCACGAGTTCACGGGCATGGGGGATGCGCAGGCCGCGTGGACCATGGCCACCGGCGTGGGCGTGACCGGCGGAACGCCGCCGCCCGGAGCCAGCGCGCCGGGAACGCATCCGCTCGGGACCCCGCAACCCATGGCGCAGACCGGAGGGCACACGCCGGTCACGGGCCACGGTCCAACGGGCGTCGCGGGAGGCTACGTCACGCCGCAGCCGGGCATGGGAACCCCGGCGCCCGGCTACGGCGACACGGGGTCCCAGGGCTACGCCGGCGCACCGGCAGCCCATGCGGGATGGGGCACCGGCGACGCTCCGGTCACGCTTCCGCAGAGTGGCCCGAGCAAGCGCGTGGGGCTTCTCGTAGCGGCCGTCGTGCTCCTCGGGGCGGGCATCGGAGGCGCAGCCTTCCTGATGAGTCAGGAGGACGACGACCCCGTGGCGGGGCCCCTCTCCACGCGAACCCCCACGGTGCCGGATGCCGGCCTCGCCGGCGCTCAGCCCGTCGCCGCGTCGATGACCGCCGCCGGGGATACGCCGAGCATGGCCCCCGGCGCGATCCAGCCCGCGATGAACGCGGCGGCCATGGACACCGCCGCGATGGACACGGCCGCGATGAACACCGCCGCGATGGATACCGCCGACTCGGATGCCAGCGATTCGCCGGGAGCCATGACGGAAGCTGCGATGGGCGCGACCGCGATGACCACCATGCGGGCCAACGCCAACGCCACGCGGGCCCGGGCGCTCGCGAGCCAGGCCCAGTCCGCCGTGGCCGCAGGACAGATCGACCAGGCCATCGCCGCGCTCAGCTCCGCGCAGGGCCTCGTGGGCCGCCGGGACCGCAGCCTGCGCGCGGCCCGCTCGGCCCTCGGGCAGCGCGGAAGCCGGCAAATCGGGATCCTTCTGCAGCAGGGACGCTGCGGCCCGGCACAGGAGCTGTACCAGAAGCTGGCGCGCGTCGGTGCCCAGGGCCCGAGCGGCAGCCAGTTCGGCGATTGGTGCCGGCGCCCCTGATGGGTTCGCGGCGCGTGCGTCGCCTCACGCTCACCCGAAGCCTCGCGTCGTTGTCAAGCGGGCACGCTGCCCGGCCTCACGCCCTCCCTTGATTGGTCCCGGGGGGGCTGAGAGGGTGGTCGCTCCGCTCGCCGAGGACATCGACCCGGCGCGAGGAGGACCGATGGAGCGACTCACCTGGGACCAGATCTGCCGCCGCGAAGACTGCCGCGGCTGTTGGGTAGCGCTGCACGAGGCCCACTATGACGAGGCCACCGGGCGTGCCACGGAGGGAGACCTCGTCGACGCCGACGAGGACCTGGCGGCGCTTTGCAACCGCGTGCGCGACAGCCGGTGGAAGGATTGTGCCATCCTCTACTGTGCGACGGGCCGCCTCCACTCCTGAGCGCCGACCGACCTCCTGAGCGCCGACCGACGCGCCCCGGCCCGAGGCCTGCCCCGCTCAAGGGGTGGACGATGGCGACCGTTGTGCGCGGGGTGACCTCGCCCTCCGAGCGGCCGGGACCGCACTCGACGCTTCCGGTCCCGGGCGAGTCTCTCCGGCCCGTGCGCCCGCGCCCTTCGGGACGCGTGCCCCCGCCGGGGAACGATCCCTACGCGCCCTCCCCCGCGGACGCTCACGCGCGGAGGACGCCTGCGGAACTGAGCGTACCCGTGCCGGGTGCGTTGCTGGCCGACGCCGGCGTGCCGCTCCTCGCCTTCGACGCCGAGGGCATTCTGATCGGCTGGAACCAGGCCGCCCAGGAGCTCCTCGGCGAGGCATCCGCGACGCCCCCGGCGCGGAGCCTCGTCGACCTCTTCGTGCCCACGGAGCAGGCCCGGGTCCGGCGCGCGGCCGGAGCGGCCTCCGAGGGCCGCGCGGAACGCCTCGGCGGGACGCTCGCGCGACGGATGGACGGCCGCCCCGTGGAGGTGCGGGCCACCTTCACGCCCACCGTCGCGGCCGGCCGGATCGTCGGCATCGCGCTGGCGCTCGAGGACCAGCGCCGGGAGCGACGCCTCGAGCGCGAGCTGCGCGCGGCGGTCCAGCGCGAGCGAACGCGAAGCGACGAGCTGAGCGGACTTCTCGCGGCGCTGCACGACGCCATCGAAGGCGCCGAGCTGCCGCGGCTAGCGGAGCAGTTGATGGAGAGCGAGGCGGCGGGGGCCCAGGACGTTGGGCGGGCCCTCGCGAGCCTCGCCCGACGCCTCGGACCCTTCTTCGACGCCGGCGGGAGCACCGGCCGGACGCCGACCTCCCCGCTCCCCCAGGCCTTCACCCTTGGCGACGAGCTCGAAGCGCGGCTCACGACGACGGCGCGCCGCGGCCAAGCCTTCACGCTGGACCTCGACGAAGCGCTCTACGAACCCGTGCTCGTGGAGGGCGGCCGCGTGGCTGAGCTCCTGGACGCGATCGTGGCCCAGCTGGCCCGCGTCGGCCCGGCGCATGTTCGTGGCCGCGTCCAGGCGGCCCGCGAGGACCATGCACTCTTGCGCTTCGAGGTCGATGCCTCGGCCGAGGCCACGCTCCGGGATGGGCCGGCCCTCGAGCAGCTCGCTCGCGCGCTGGGCGGCGCCCTTGGCGGAGACGCGGTGCGTGACGGCCGGCGGATCTGGTGGCTGACGGTCCCTGTGGAGCCGCTCCCGCGGCGGGCCAGCACGCGCCGCCCGCCCCGAGCGCGACAGCTCGAAGGCCGTAGTGCGGCGGTCCTGGCGCCGCCGGGACCGGAGCGGCTGGCCCTCGCTCGGCGCCTCGCGGCCTGGGGCGTGCGCGTCGTGCTCCCGCGAAGCTCCGACGAGCAGACCGGCGCCGGCGTCGACCTCGTCCTGGCGGACCCGCGGCTGCTCACGAGCACGCGGCGCACGGACCTGGAGGACGAGGGCGCCCGCGTGCTCCTCCTGGGAGAGGACCTGCCGCGGCCGGTGACGCGCGCGGCGCTCGCCAACATCGTGGAGACGCAGCTCCTGCTTTCGGCGGCGTGAGCGGCGCCGCGTGCTCCGGTCGCGGCCCGGGGACCGATCGGGGTAGCGCGCGGGCCGCTACTCGGGAATGGACCCGATGGCGGGGGGCACGAGGAAGAACACCTCCCGCTCGTCCACTCGAGAGTTGTCGGCGAACACGCTCAGCCGCGCCCGGTAGAGCTTCGGCTCCTGGGAAGCGGGCTCGAAGTCGTTGCGCACGGGCACCACGTCCCAGCACACCGGGGTACGCGGGAGGAGCGACGCGAAGGCATCGAAGTCCCCGTCGCCGTCGGAATCCTCGAGCTCTTCGTCCGGCACCGCCGTGCAGGCCCCTTCACCGCTCGCGTTCACGACGATGTTGTCGATGAAGCGGAGCGCGTCCCCATCGTCTTCCGGCAGCTCCCGGCCGCTGATGGTCACGCGAAAGTCCGTCTCCGCGAGGGCCCGCACGGCGTTCACGGCTTGGTCCGCGACGGCGTCGTCGAGGGCCTCGAGGGCGAAGGGGTTGCCGTCGTTGTCGACGCTGTTCGCCTCCCGCCCGATGGACTCGTAGAGCGCGCGGTGCCCGTCGGTGCCATCGGTGTCGCTGAAGAGCGCGATGTACTTGATGCCCGTGTCCCGAAGCACGGCGCCGGCGACGGTCGCGTCGAACATGTCGCAGCGGTCCCCGCTGCACTGGTCGTTGGCATCGCTGACCTGCACCAGGATCCGCACCGCGTCCTGGCGGTAGCCCGGGCAGCCGATGGCGCCGCGGATCTCCGAACAGCCCGGCGACGAGAGGCTGCAGAGCTCCGGGGCCGCCACGCACACGGGGACCTGGAGCGGCGCCTCCGCGGCGCCGCCGCCGGTGCCCGGGACGGACATCGCCGTGAGCTCGGGGTCGTCCTGAATGACCAGAAGGTTCGTGTACGTGTCGATCTCGTCGAAGCGGCCCACGCCGGTCCAGAGCGATTCGATGCAGCCCGTCGTTCGCGGGTCGTCGATGGGTGAGCAGCGGAGCCGGTTCACTATCTCCGGGACCCCCGTCATGGGGTTCCGCATCGCGTCGAGCTCCTGGGTCATGGAGCCCGTCGTGTCGAAGACGAAGTAGAGGTCCACCTCGCGAAGTGCGGTCTCGAACTCGAGCGTGTCGATGGCCGGCTCCGGGTCGGCTTCGAAGGGCACCACGAAGACGAAGTCACCGTTCTCGCGCGGGTTGTCGTCGGGGTCGAGGGGGTCCGTGCGCGCGCCCACCTCGATCAGGTCGCTCACGCCATCGTCGTCCGTATCCGCATCCGTGGGGCTCGTGGCGGACGTCGCCTCGAGCGCGTCCGGGAGGCCGTCGTCGTCGCTGTCGAGGTCCCGAAAATCCGGGATGAGGTCGTTGTCCGTGTCCACGGGCGAGGTCGAGCGGTCCAAGTCCCCGCTCTCGATCTCGTCGCTCAGCCCGTCGTTGTCCGAGTCGAGGTCCTCGAGGTCGAGGAGACCGTCCCGGTCCGTGTCGGCCCCGCGCTCGTCGCCGTCGACGATGAAGTCGTTGTCGCTGTCCTCGTCCTGCCAGTCCGGCAGTCCATCGCCATCCGTGTCCGTCTCGGCGCCGCGCTGGAGTTCTTCCAGGTCCCGAATTCCATCGCCGTCGTCGTCCGGGTCCTGGTAGTCGCGAATGCCGTTCGCGTCCGTGTCGCGGAAGAGCTCGTCCTCGTCCGGGATGCCGTTGTTGTCCGAGTCGAGGTCCCGGAAGTCCGGGATGCCGTCGCCGTCCGAGTCCCGGCTCGTCTCGAAGCGATCGTCGATGCCGTCCCCGTCGCTGTCTTCGTCGAGGAAGTCCGGCGTGCCGTCCTCGTCCGTATCGACCTCGTCCTCGAAGTCCTCGGTCGTGTTGGGGATGCCGTCGTCGTCGGCGTCGTCGCCCGGGCCGCCGAAATCCAGCCCGAGGTCTCCGGGACTCCGGCCCTCGTCTCCGCATCCGAAGGCGAGGAGCGCCGCGAGCACCATGAGAAGCAAGCGAAGGGCCATAGCAAGGCACTGTAGCGCCCGGGGAGCCGATCCGCCGCCCACGTGTGGTGAGGGTCATCCCAGCGCCGCGCAGCACCTTCCGCGCAGCATCGTTCACACAGCGCCGTACGCTCAGGGACGCCGGAGGCGCAGCTCGATCACCAGCGCGAAGCTGCGCAGCGCGTCTCGGAGATCCAGCGGCGCCCCTTCGCTGACGCGCCTCAGCGCACCGCGAAAGGCGAACCATCGGTCCGCGGGGATGCCCGCGAGGGCCAGCAGACCGGCGCGGTCGCCGCCGTGGCTCTCTCCCGCCGCTTCGGCCCAGGCCAGGAGCTCGGCGTCGGCGAGGGCTTCGAGACGCCGGAGGGCGCTGGCGAGCTCCCCGGCGCTCAGCGCCGCCTCGATCTCCTCGACCTCGCTCGAAAGATCGGGAAAGAGCGGCGCCCAGCTCGGTCCCCGGGCCTTGGTCACGCCCGGTGCGAAAGGCGCGGAGCCCGGCGCGAGCGCGCCGCCGGCCGCCGCAAGGGCGTCTTCGAGGCGCTCCTGCCAGCCCTCCGGGCCCGGCGCGACGCTCGGTGGCCGCTCCGTGCGTCCCGTGCGGAAGGCCCCGGTCTGCTCGAGGCGCTCGAGCGTAGCGCGCGTGAGCTGGGCCAGCGCCTCCTGGACCCCCGTGCCCTCCGTGGCCACGCCTTCGAAGACCGGCGCCTCGCCAGCTTCGAGCTCCGCGACGAGCTCCGGGACCGGTGTGGCGTCCGGAGCGTCACGCTGGTTGAGCAGGAACACGTGCGGCGTGTCCTCCAGGCTGCGACCGAGCTCCTCGAGGTTTCCCCGGAGGTTCTCCATGGAGCCGCGGTTCGCCTCCCGTTGCTCCGGGCGCGAATCGGCCACGAAGAGCAAGCCGTCGGTGCCCGTGAGCACGAGCTTCCGCGTGGCGTTCAGGCGCACCGGCCCGGGCACGGTGAAGAGCTGCAGGCGCACGTGGTGCCCGCGCACCTCCGGCGCGTCCGCCGGCAGGTAGTCGAAGTAGAGCGTGCGGTCGATGGGGGTCGCCAAGGAGACCAGCTGGCCCCGGCTCTCGGGGACCGCGGCGTGAATGGCCTGCAGGCAGGTGGTCTTGCCCGCGCCGGCGGGCCCCTGGACCACGAGCTTGACGAGGAGCTCACGCGTGAGCGGGTTGACCTGCGCCACCCCCCGACCTCAGCCGCCGACGTCCGCGGAGGCCGCGGCGTCGCCCCCGGCGTCGGCACCGGGACAGTCTTCGGGCTGACGACGGCGGAGCTTGATGGCCTCCCAGGGGCCACCGCCGGTCAGGTTCGTTCCGTAGCCCCACTCCCCCTTCAGGCCGAAGCTACCGTCGCGCCCGGCCACGAGGCGAAAGTAGCCGCGGCCGGAGGTGACGCGCGGCCGGCCGCCGACGAGCTCTCGGGACTCCTCCCAGGCGAAGCGAAGCACGTCCCCCTGCACGGTCCCCTGCACCGTGCCCCGGCGCTCGTCCTTCTCGTAGCGGCCGACGACCTGCGCACCGGTCTCGCAGAGGTGCATCTCGCCGTACTGCGCGCTCTGGAAGACGCCGTTGAAGGTCCCGCCTTCCGGCATGGAGCCCACGTCGATGACCGCCTCGGTGCTGCCACCGCAAGCGACGAGGTGAGAGAAGACGGCGGCCAGGACCATCGCCCGGGGGAGCATGCGCGCGCTGCGTTGGGTCATTGGGCGCACCATAGACCGGGTGCCCCGCGCGGGCATCTCGAGGCGCCGAGGACCCGGCGGGTTCAGCGAACTTCCGGCAGACCCGGGGCCCAGAGCAGGACGCGCTCCCCGCCACGGACGAGGCGAAGGGCCAGCGCGAGGTCCGGCGCGAGCGTACCGAGCGCGGCGGCGGCCGCTTCCGCGGGCGGCGGCGGCAGGCGCTGGCGCGGCTCGAGCAACCGGCTCTCGAGGGTTCGTACTTCGGGCCGGAGCTCGGCGAGCGCCTCCACGGCCGCGTCGTGGCCGCCCAGCGCATCCACGAGACCGCGGGCCTCGGCATCGGCCCCGGACCAGACGCGGCCCCGGGCGAGGGGCTCGATGTCCTCGACGGGTCGACCCCGGCCGTCGGCCACGAGGGCCACGAAGTCCGCGTAGAAGCCGTCCAGCTCCCGGTCGAAGATCGCGCGTTCGGCATCGCCGAGGGGCCGCGCCGGGGAGCCGAGGTCGCCGTGGGGTGCCCGGCGCACGGTCTCCGTGCGCACGCCGAGGCGCTCGAGCAGCTCGCTGGCCACCAGGCGCGCGGCGACCACCCCGATGGAACCGGTGATGGTCGTCGGCTGGGCCACGATGCGGTCGGCGCCGGCGGCGACGTAGTAGCCCCCGCTGGCGGCCACGTCCCCGAAGGCGGCCACCACGGGCTTTTCTTCGCGCAGCCGGCTGACCTCGCGGTGAATCCGATCACTCACGGCCGCCGAGCCCCCGGGGCTGTCGACGTGGAGCACGACGCCCGCGCAGCGCGTGTTCTGCCGGGCGCTGCGAAGCGCTCCGACCACCGCGTCAGCGCGACGCTTGTCGCCGATGGGCCCGCGCACCTCGACCACGCCGACGAAACGCCGGCGCCGAAGGGGGCGAAAGAAGCTCGCCTCGCGGAGCGCGAGGTAGGTGCCCGCCGAGAGGAGCTTGGTCTCGCCGACGAGGGCCGGGAGCGCGTCTTCGTGCGCGAGATCGTCGACGAGCCCGAGCTCCTGCGCTTCGGTGCCGCGAATCAGCGCCTTTTCGAAGAGCACGTCCACGTCCACGTCCCCGCCCCCGAGCCGCGCGGCGAGCCCCTCGCGCAACCGCGTGTCGATGGTCGCGAGCAGCGCGTCCACCTGCTCCCGCTGGGCCGGGCTCATGCCTTCGGCGCTCAGGCCTTCGAGCGCGGTTTTGTATTCGCGCCGCGCGAAGGGCTCGAGGCGCACCCCCAGCTGCTCGAGGAGGCCGCGGTAGTAGCGGCTCTCGGCGACGAGGCCGAGCGGCGCGAGGCTCGCCTGCGGCGGCGCGGCGACGCGGGAGGCGGCGCTCGCCACGAAGAGCTCCTTGTTGCCCGCCCCCTCGGGCAGCCAGACGAGCACCTCTTTGCCATCCTCGCGCAGGCGATCGAGCACCGCGCGCAGGCCCTCGGCCATGGCCCAGCCCGCGCGAAGCGGCGGGAGCACGACCACCACCCCGGTCAGATCCGGGTCCGCCGCCGCGGTCCGAGCGAGGCGCCGGAGCGATTCGAGGGAGGTCGGCACGCGCTCTCGGAACAGGGCGAGGCGGGCGAGGAGACGCGCCCGCCGCCCGGCGACCTCGACGAGCTGCGGGCGCACGTCGAGGCGAAGCCAGCGGGTGCGGCGACCGCGCAGGCGTCGCGCAGCCCACCACAGCGGGTAAAAGGGCACGCGCACGAGGTTCCAGAGGCCGAAGGCGAAGACGCGGAGCACGGCAGCAGCGTGGTCATGGCGACCGCCGCCGGCAATGGGCTCCCGGCGCTCGCGGGCAAATCACTTGCGTTTCGGGGAATTTCGGCCGGCCCGGGCGCGCTGACGCACGGCTTTACCGGGCACGTCGGCATCTGCTACGAAGGCCGGGCCTTCAGGCGCCGTAGGCTGCATTGGCAGGAGCCCGGGCGTCCCGGAGCCCTTCCTTCTCTCGGAGGACTGGATGACCAACCCGCAGATGGTGATGTACGAGGAGGAGTTCAACCAGATCCAGGCGATCGTCGATCGCCTGGTTCGGGAGGCGAACGCCCAAGTCGTGTTCATCATCGACAAGAATGGCCAGCTCATCGCCAGTGCCGGTGAGACCGAGCAGATCGACACGACGTCCCTCGCGTCGCTCACCGCTGGAAACATCGCCGCCACCGGCGGCATCGCGAAGCTGCTCCGGGAAAACGAGTTCGCGGCGCAGTTTCACGAAGGCGAGAAGTCGAACGTGAACATCCAGCTCGTGGGCAACCGCGTGATCCTGGTGGTCATCTTCGGCCACAACACGACGCTCGGTCTCGTGCGCCTTCGCGTCCGAAAGGCGACGGAGCAGCTCAACGCGATCTTCGAGGCGCTCCTCGCCAAGGTGCAGGACCCGGCCCATGAGACGCCCTTCGCCGAGATCACCGACGACGACATCGACAACCTCTTCAACGACTGAACCCGGACGCCGGCTCTAATCGATGTCGTTCATCAACTATCTTTCCCGCGAGATCAATTGCAAGATCGTCTATTACGGTCCGGGACTCTGCGGAAAGACGACGAATCTCCAGTACATCTACAACAAGACGAATCCCGACGCGAAAGGGAAGATGATCTCCCTCGCGACGGAGACCGAGCGCACGCTGTTCTTCGATTTTCTCCCGCTCGCGCTGGGGGAAATTCGCGGCTTCAAGACCCGCTTCCACCTCTACACGGTGCCGGGCCAGGTCTTTTACGACGCGAGCCGCAAGCTCATCCTGAAGGGCGTCGACGGTGTGGTGTTCGTGGCCGACTCGCAGATTGCGCGGATGGAAGCGAACATCGAGTCGATGGAGAACCTCCGCACCAACCTGGCGGAGCAGGGCTACTCCCTCGATAAACTCCCTTACGTCATCCAGTACAACAAGCGCGACATGCCGAGCATCGCGCCGGTGGATGAGCTTCGAGGCCTCCTGAACCCGCAGGGCGTGCCGGACTTCGAAGCCATCGCGAAGGACGGCGACGGGGTCTTCGACACGCTGAAGGCCATCGCCAAGCTCGTGCTGACCGAGCTCAAGCGCGGCGGCGCCGGGAGCTGAGGACGTGCGCGTCGGGCGCGCCGGACGAAGGGCCGCGACCCGCGCGGGCGGCCTCCTTTTCCTCCTGGCCCTCGCCTGCGGAGACGCGAGCCTCGGCGAACGACTGGATCTCACGGGCACGGTGAGCGACGCGGAGAGCGGGCGCGGCATCGAGGGCGCGGAGGTCAGCTTCGTGTCGGACACGGGCCTCCGCCGGGAGACCCGCACCGGGGGAGGCGGCGGCTACGGCCTCGCCC